>JBILWM010000005.1:0-60558 GCA_044369905.1 Terrimicrobiaceae bacterium
CCAGCGCACTTTTTCCTCACCTACTTCACGTCCCTGAACTTTGATCGGCCATTGCATGGCCCCTCTTTGCTCTCAAATCGGATTGTAGTCCAGCTTTTTTTGCAACTATCGGAGATGCGCCCGTTGCTTTTGTCATCGCCCGCAGTCGGGGGAGGGTGTTGATTGGCGCTGAACTCATCTATGCTCCGTGGACCTTTCGCGTTACCAGAATCCTGAATTTTCCCGAGGCGTTCCTTTTTGGAAGGAAGTGCTGTGGTGGTTTGCGAGGACGATTTTTTTCGAGCCATGGTTTCCCCAGCCCTCCAGCCTTCGCTGTGCAGTTCTGCGAGCATTCGGAGCCAAAATCGGGCGAGGGGTGGTCATCCGCTCGCAGGTAAACATCAATTTCCCGTGGCGTCTCGAAATCGGCGATCATGTCTGGATCGGCGAGGAGGTAATGATTCTGAGCCTCGACCGAGTGCGCATTGGCTCGCATGCATGCATTTCGCAGCGGGCGTTTCTTTGCACGGGGTCGCACAAATTCAAAAAGGAAACCTTTGATCTCGTCACTAAGCCCATCGTCGTCGAAGACGGATGCTGGATCGCTGCGGGCGCCTTTATCGGGCCCGGAGTCACACTACGTCGCAATACGGTTTGCGCGGCTGGTGCAGTGGTGATGAGGGACGCGGGGCCGGATGTTGTGCTTGCGGGAAATCCCGCCGTTGCTCGTGAGAATTGATTTGCGGCTTTGCAGGAGGGGTTGAAACAGGCAGAGTCCCGCGATGATTTTTAGGATTTCGGTTCAAGGGAGGTTCGTCGCGTGATTCAGGTCTTGCCGGGTTTCAGGGATTTTTATCCCGAGGATTGCGCCAGACGGAACCACATCGTGGCAACTTGGCGCGAGGTCGCGAAGCGCTACGGGTTTGTGGAATTTGACGGCCCGGTGCTCGAAAGCACAGACCTCTACCGCAAGAAGAACGAGGAGGGTGCTGAGATTCTTGAGCAGCTTTATTCGTTCACCGATCGCGGTGGTCGCGAGGTGGCTTTGAGGCCGGAAATGACTCCCACCCTCGCGCGCATGGTCGCCGCGCGCGAGAAGCACTACCGCAAACCGATGAAGTGGTTTTGCGTGTCGAATTTCTTCCGCCACGAGCGCCAGCAGAAGGGCCGCCTGCGCGAGTTTTTGCAGTTCAACGCCGACATCATTGGCGAGAGTTCGCCGCAGGCGGATGCTGAAACCATCGGCTTGGCTATCGATCTCATGCGGGCGTTCGGCTTCACAGCCGAGAACTTCGTGGTGCGCCTGAGCGACCGCAAGGCGTGGATGGATTTTTTGACATCACGCGGCTGCGACGAAGCCGCGTCCCGCATCGCTCTAGCCTGTGCGGACAAGCTCGAGCGCGAGCCTGAAGAAAAGCTCAACGCAAAACTGGCTCCGACAGGCCTCAGCGTTGCCGATCTCAAAGCCTTCATCGCCGGAGGCAGTCCCGAGGCCTTTGCTCCCGTGCTCGAGGCTCTCGCCGCGCGCGGGCTTACTGGGTTTGTGCAGCCCGATCTCTCGATTGTGCGCGGCCTCGCCTATTACACCGGAGTTGTCTTTGAAATTTTCGACCGATCCAAAAACCTCCGCGCCCTAGCGGGCGGAGGTCGTTACGATGGCCTCATCAAAGGCCTCAGCGACGGCCATGTGGATCTACCCGCCATCGGATTCGGCATGGGCGATGTTGTGCTCGGTCACCTCATTGACGAAACGCCTGCCGCTGCCGCCCAACTCCAATCTGCACTCGCTGCCTCGTGCGATGCCTATGTCATCATTGCCGACGAATCCCACCGCGCTGAGGCGCTCCACATTGTCCAATCCTGTCGAGAGCTCGGCCTTGCCACCGATTTCCCCCTCAAAGCTGCCAAGATCGGGAAGCAATTCCAAGAAGCCGAAAACCTCGGTGCCCGCCACGCCATCGTCGTCGGCCAAGAATGGCCGCTCGTAAAACTCAAACACCTCGCCACACGCACCGAGGAATCTCTCGACCACAGCGCGCTGGCTTCGAAACTTAAAACTTACAAACTTAATCCTTAAAACTCCGCCATGTCCTACCGCACACATCATTGCAACGCCCTCCGCTCCGAACACTCCGGTCACGAAGTCTCCCTATGCGGTTGGGTAGCCTCGCGCCGCGACCACGGCGGGCTCATCTTCATCGACCTCCGCGACCGCGAGGGGATTACACAGGTGGTTTTTCGTCCCGAAGAACACGCCGAGGCTTCGAAAAAATCCCACGAATTGCGCAGTGAGGATGTCATTCGCGTCACTGGCAAAGTCGCTCCCCGTCTGGCTGGAACCGAGAACGCGAAGTTGGCCACCGGCGCGATTGAAGTCGTCGCCTCCGCGCTCGACATCCTGAACGCCGCTGAGGTGCTGCCATTCCAGCTCGACGACAAGGTTTCCAACGAAGACCTCCGTCTCACCTACCGCTACCTCGACTTGCGGCGCGAGCAAATGAGCCGCAACCTGCGCCTCCGCCACCGCGTCGTGAAAACCATGCGCGATGTCATGGACTCCGAGGGTTTCCTCGAAATCGAAACGCCGATCCTCTCGAAGAGCACACCCGAAGGCGCCCGCGACTTCCTCGTGCCATCCCGCCTGACTCCGGGAGCTTTCTACGCGCTCCCGCAGGCTCCGCAGCAATATAAGCAACTCCTCATGGTCGCCGGTGTGGAAAAGTATTTCCAAGTCGCCCGCTGCTTCCGCGACGAGGATCTCCGCGCCGACCGTCAACCGGAGTTCACCCAGCTCGATGTCGAGGCCTCGTTCGTCACGCAGGACGACATTCTCGGTCTCATGGAGAAAGTCCTCGCCGCTGTGTTCCGCGAGACCAAAGGCATCGAAATTCCGACGCCGTTCCCGCGCCTGACCTACAAGGAGGCGATGGACCGCTTCGGCAGCGACAAGCCGGATACCCGTTTCGGTATGGAAATCACCGACCTCGGCGACATCTTCCGCGACACACAGTTCAAGGTCTTCCGTGGTGCGCTCGATGGCGGTGGAGTCGTGAAGGCGATCAACGCTTCCGGTCTCGCGTGCATCACCACGGGTCAAATCGAAAACCTCACGGAACTCGCCAAACAAGCAGGGGCAAAAGGCCTCGCGTTCATCAAAGTCGAAAACGGCGAGTGGAAATCCCCTATCGTCAAATTCTTCACCGATGCCGAAAAGGCCGCCCTTACCGAGCGCCTCGCAATTAAGGAAGGCGACCTCATTTTGTTCGGTGCCGACAAGTGGGAAACCGCCTGCGAAACCTTGGGCCGCGTCCGCCTGCGCGTTGCCGAAATGCTGGATACCCTCAAGGGATCGACCGCCCTCAATTTCCTGTGGGTCGTCGATTTTCCGCTCCTGGCTTGGAGCGAGGAAGAACAGAAGTGGAACGCCGTGCACCATCCGTTCACCCGTCCTTGCGCGGATGATCTCGCCCTCCTCGAGTCCGGCGAATACGGCAAAATCCGCGCTGTGGCCTACGATGTCGTTCTCAACGGCGTTGAAATCGGCGGCGGCAGCCTGCGAATCCACAGGTCTGACCTCCAGTCGAAGATGTTCAGCGTTCTGGGCGTCAACGAGGAGAAACAACAACTTCTCTTCGGGCATATCCTGAAGGCCTTCAAATTCGGCGCGCCACCGCACGGCGGCATCGCTCTCGGCTTGGATCGCTTGGTCATGCTCATCGCCGGCGAGGATAGCATTCGCGATGTGATCGCTTTCCCGAAAAACAACCGTGGCGTCGAGATGATGACTCAGTCGCCTGCTGAGGCGGATTTCAAGCAGTTGCGGGAGCTTTATATTCAGAGCACGGTGAAGAAGCCGGCGTAAGTTGACCTCGTTGACTTTGTTGACCTCATTGACGCGTAGTCAGTGAGGTCAACCCGGTCAATGAGGTCCCTCTCCCGGTCGCGTGCCTTTGCACTCGGGGTAGGTGGAGCAGCCCCAGAAGGGGCCTTTCGCCGACTGGCGCTCGCGCATGGGTTTGCCGCATTGAGGGCATTCCGGCGAGGGGGCTTTGCTTTTTTCGCGAGCTTCGAGGCGTTTGGTCATGAGGCGTTCGCTGAAGCCTCCGGTTTCTTCAAAGGCTTTTCCCTGCGCCTCGATCTGGTTTTTTAGCATGTTGAGCGCCCGCCCGATGATGAGTAGCAAGGCGTTTGCGACTACCACGGCATCGCGGGAGTCGAGCCAGCGGGCATATTTCCTGCGCTGCTCCAGAGCGTGCTTCGCAGACTCGTGGACCATGTCATCGGAGAACGGCGCATCGTCGATGGAAATGGCATTCACGGCCCTTGCTTCGGAAGAGTGCACCGACCAAGGGAGTTCCTCCCGGTCGAGTATGAAAACCTCATAGTCGCCGCGCAGTTCGCTCAGGCTCGCCCGCGCGACATCGGTGAGTTTCATCTCGGTGTCTTTCGATGTCGCTGAGCGCTCCGAACCCTCGATGATATTTTGCCGACCGCTGCGCGCGGCTTGGGTCATCTGGTCGTATTGACGGCCCTTCGGATCGTAAAACTTCTTCTCCGCATCGCGCGAGTCGTGTGTCAGAAACCGTCGGCAAAACCGCAGGGTCTCAACCTGCATAATCGTCGCCAAGGTGAAGGAGTGCAGTCGCCGGAAACCGCCGCGTTTGTCGAATAGTTCTGCCATGCGGAAAGCCTTTTACGTCTTGCTTGGCGGCGTCAACCCCACCTCTGTAAATTTCCCGTCACAAAGCGCAGCCCCAACTGCCAATGCGGTCAACCGGGTCAATCAGGTCAGCCCCGCCAAAAACTTCGCCGCCTCGCGGCGTATGGTCTCGCGCTCAGCTTCCGGGCGTTTGCGCCAGGCGCTGACCATCATGCTCGTGCGGGGATTCGAAGCGAAGCGGTCGGCGTGGCGGTCGTAGAAGTCCCAGTAGAGAAGGTTGAAGGGGCATGCGCCGGGACCGGATTTCTTGTTGGGGTCGAAGCTGCAGCCGGAGCAGTAGTTGCTCATCTTTGAAATGTAGGCGGCGGATCCTGCGTAGGGCTTGGTGGCCATGAAGCCGCCATCGGCGTGGAGGGCCATGCCAAGGACATTGGCGGCCATGACCCACTCGTGCGCGTCGATATACATTTCCAAAAACCAGTCATGCGCCTCTTGCGGGCTGATCCCGGCGAGGAGGAGGAAATTTCCAAGAATCATGAGCCGTTGGATGTGGTGGTTGTAGGCGGTGTCTTTAACCTCCCGTATCACACAGCGCAGGCAGTTCATGTCCGTCTCTCCGCTGTAGAAAAAAGCGGGCAGCTTGCGCGTGGCAGTGAGTCCGTTGGATTGCAGGTAGTCTGGCATTTTCAGCCAATAGACGCCGTTCACGAATTCCCTCCAGCCGATGATCTGCCGCACGAAACCCTCGACAGCTGCGAGCGGGGCGCGGCCGGATTTGTAGGCCCGCTCGGCTGCGGCGACGCATTCCATCGGCAGGAGAAGGCCGAGATTGAGTGGTGCTGCAATGAGGCTGTGGAACATCGTGGGCGAGTCTTGAAGCATGAGATCCTGATAATCGCCGAAGAGTGGCAGGCGGGTCTCGATAAATTCCCGGAGCGCCTCGACTGCGCCCTCGCGCGTGGTCGGCAGCCAGCAATCCTCCGCGCGGCCGGGATCTTCTGGAAACCATTGCTCCACCTCGGCTGCAACCGGGCTCTGGTTTCGCTTGCGGGTGATCGCTGTCGGCGGCTTGGGCGCGCCATCTTTTTTCCAATCGCGCACCGTTTTCCGGTTCTCGGCATCGTAGTTCCAGGCCCCGCCCTCGGGCTCTCCATCGTCGCGCATGAGGATGCCGAGTTTTTGCCGGGCTTGGCGGTAGTGGGCTTCCATGAGGAGTCGTTTTTTGCCTTTGGCAAAACGAAAAAACTCCTCTCGCGGTGTTACGAATTGGCAGGTAGGGGTGGTCTGAACTGCGAGCCCGCTTGCTGCGATGGAATTCACGATCTTCTGTTGCGACCAGTTGTTCGGCTCCATGATGAGCAGCGACTCTGGGCGGTGGCTCGTCAGGTGGTCTTTCAAGGCATCTTCGAAACACGGTGCATCGCCCATTTTTCGGTAATCCACCTGCCAGCCGTTTGCGCGGAGTTGCGCGGCGAACTCGCGCATCGCTGTGAATTGAAAGACGCGCTTGATCTTGTGAGCCCGCCCCGAGTCCCTCGCCTCTACCAGCAAAACGACATCCTTGCCGCAGCGGCCCGCTCCCAAGGCCGTATTGTGAAGGGTGAGCTGGTCGCCAAAAATCAGAATCGAATTTTTCATGATTTCCGGCAGCTTTCGACCACCCAGTCGGAGTAGGGTTGTAAAACGCTCGCAGCTTCGAATGCAGTAATCTCGGGAGTTTCGTAAGGGTGCAAGGCGCGGAGTTCGAACTCGAATGTGGCAGATTGGTCGGATGGAATTTTAAAAATGACCACTACTTCGGCGGAATCCTCGATGGCATCCTTCCAGCGATAAATCGAGCGGGCGCCGTGAATAATCGTGCCGCAGGCTGAGGCCTTTTTTTCGACAAGTTGGCGGACGATGCTTGCGGCCACCGACTCGTCGGGGAGTGTGGTAACGACGAAGAGAATCATGCCGCCACTGGGGACGGTTCGCGAGTGATCCATCCGCCGCCTACGACCACATCGCCATCATAGAAGACCGCCGCCTGGCCGGGTGTGATGGCGCGCTGCGGGGTATCAAGCCGGATGCGGGCCTTGCCGCCAGGGAGTGCTTCGACCATGGCTTCGGTGCCGGGATGTGCGTAGCGGATTTTTACCGTGATGCGTTCGCCGCCGGCGGGTTCGCCACGCAGCCAGTTGGTGCGGTCTACTTCGAAGCCTTCGCGCACGAGGTCCTCCTCGTCTCCGACGATGACGCGATTGGTCTGAGGGTCGATGTCGATCACATAGCGTGGGCGCGGGGAGCCGCCGGGCAGGCCCTTGCGCTGGCCTATGGTAAACATTTCTATGCCCTCGTGGTCGGCGATGAAATTGCCCTTTGTGTCGTAGATGCCACCCTTGTGGAATTCCTCTTCGCCGAGGTGTCCGCGCAGGAATGCTTTGTAGTCATTGCCCGGCACGAAACAGATTTCCTGGCTGTCCACCTTGTCGGCGACTTTCAGCCCGAGTTCGCGTGCGATCTCGCGGATTTCGGGTTTTTCCATTCCTCCCAGCGGAGTGAGGGCGTGTTGGAGTTGGTCCTGGCCGAGGCTGAAAAGGAAATACGACTGGTCCTTGCGGGCGTCGCGCCCTTTTCGGAGGGCGGCGTGGTTCTCGTGATGGTCGATGATCGCGTAGTGTCCAGTGGCGATGAAGTCCGCTCCGAGCGAGCGGGCTTTTGTGCGGAGGTTGCCGAATTTGAGGTGTTCGTTGCACATCACGCAGGGGTTCGGCGTGCGTCCCTTTTTGTATTCGCTGGCAAAGTAATCGATGACGATCTTTTCGAAATTGTCGGCTTCATCGACGACATAGTGGGGGATGCCGAGCTTGTGGGCGACGCCGCGCGCATCCGCGATGGCCGAGGGACCACAGCATTTGTCCTCTGCCCGCGAGATGCAGTCTTGCGGCCAGACTTTCATGGTCACGCCGATAACCTCCCATCCATCGCGCTGCAAAAGCGCTGCCGCTACGCTGGAATCCACTCCGCCGCTCATACCGAGCAGCACCCTTCTGCCATTGCCTTTCATGGGTTGGAGCATAGGGAGCGTCGGCGGTGGCGTCAAACCGCAGGCGCTTGGGAGGGTGACACGATCCTTGCGAAAGTCTGCTTTAGCCATTAGCAATAATGCCATCCTGCGGAGCCGCGCCGTCCACAGCGGTTTCTTTATGACCACGGATTTCTCGAACAAAAACAATTTCATCAACCGCGAGTTGAGCTGGTTGGAATTCAACCAGCGCGTGCTTGATCAGGCGTTTGACGAGTCCAATCCGCTCCTCGAACGCCTGAAGTTTCTTTGCATCGTCAGCTCGAATCTGGATGAATTTTTCGAAGTCCGAGTTGCGGGTCTGAAGCAGCAGCAGCAGACCGGTTCCACAGACACCGGGCCTGATGGTCTTTCCGCCGCCGAGACGCTCGCCCGAATCAGCGTGCGTGCCCGGAAAATGGTGGATGACCAATACCGCTGCTGGCGCCAGCATATCGCGCCTGCGTTGGAGCGGGAGAAAATCCGTTTTCACAACTACCCCGAGGTTCCGGATTCCGAGCGGGAGCATTTCGAGAAGTTTTTCCGCGAGACGGTTTATCCTGTTTTGACTCCGCTTGCGGTGGATCCTGCGCATCCTTTCCC
This sequence comes from Terrimicrobiaceae bacterium, assembly GCA_044369905.1. Lineage (GTDB taxonomy): Bacteria > Verrucomicrobiota > Verrucomicrobiia > Chthoniobacterales > Terrimicrobiaceae > UBA967. The sequence goes on from JBILWM010000005.1 coordinate 8,286, forward strand.
TCAGCTTCTGAACAAGAGCCTGAATGTGATTGTGGAGTTGGAGGGAGAGGATTTGAGCACGGACATCGCCGTCGTGCAGGCGCCGCGCATCCTGCCGCGCGTGGTGCCGTTTTCCTCGAAGGTGGATGGCGACGACTATGTTTTTCTAGGAAACATCATCCAGGCGCATGTGCAGTCGCTTTTCCGTGGAGTGAAGGTGAAAGGGGCGCATCTCTTTCGCGTTACTCGCAACAGCAATCTTTATGTAGACGAGGAGGAGGCCAGCAATCTCCTGCACGCGATTGAGGAGGAGTTGCGCAAGGTCAAGCGTGGCGCGGCTGTGAGGCTTGAGGTCAAAGAGGATTGTCCCGAGCATGTGCTGCGCCGCTTGCTGGAGATTTTCAATCTCGAGGAGGAGGATGTGTTCCGCATCGATGGTCCGCTCAACTTCTCGCGTCTCATGCCGCTGGCGCTGCAGTTGGACCGTCCAGACCTGCGTTACAAGCGCTTCACGCCTTGTTCGGTGGTTTCGTTGGATACCGAGGCGGACTTGTTTTTTCATATCCGGAAGGGCGACATCCTGCTGCACCATCCGTATGACAGCTTCCAGACAGTCGTGGATTTTTTGGCGCAGGCGGCGGACGATCCGCATGTCCTGGCTATCAAGCAAACGCTCTACCGCACCAGCTCGGACTCGCCGATCGTGCAGGCGTTGATCACGGCCGCGAGGAACGGCAAGCAGGTCACGGCCGTCATCGAATTAAAGGCACGCTTCGACGAGGCCGCGAACATCCAATGGGCTCGCATGATGCGCGAGGCGGGGGTGGATGTCGTGTATGGCGTGACCGGACTCAAGACGCATGCGAAGGCGATGTTGATCATCCGCAGCGAGGGCGAGCGCATCCGCCGCTACGCCCACATGGGGACGGGCAACTATCATCCTTCGACGGCGAAAATTTACACCGACCTGAGCCTGCTCACCTGCCGCGAGGAATTGACGAGCGAGCTTGCGGAGACCTTCAACTGCCTCACCGGCGTGTCGCGTTTTCCGGCGATGAAGGAGCTTCTGGTCGCGCCTTGGTCACTTTACGAAGGCTTTCAGGAACTCATAGAAAACGAGATCGGTCATGCGTGGGCGGGGCGTCCGTGCGGGATTTACGCCAAGGTTAACTCGCTTGTGGAGGAGGGCATCATTGAAGCCCTTTACCGGGCCTCGGCGGCGGGCGTCCCCATTCGCCTCCTCGTGCGGGGAATGTGTGCCATCAAGGTTGGCATTCCCGGAGTGAGCGAAAACATTGAAGTCCGCAGCCTGGTCGGCCGCTTCCTCGAGCACAGCCGTATCTTCCATTTCGTGAATGGCGGGGAGAATCGCATTCTGCTCGGCAGCTCGGACTGGATGCCAAGAAACCTCTTCCGCCGCGTGGAAACGATTTTTCCCGTTACGGCGCCAGGAATGAAGCAACATGTGCAGGAGATTTTGGATTGGTTCTGGCGCGACAATGTGAAAGCGCAGGACATGCAACCCGACGGAACCTATCGTTTCCGTGAACGAGCCGGCGGGGAGGCCGCCTTCGACGCCCAAGCCGAGTTTCTGGCGGATGCCCAGAGGCGGCGTAAAAACCAGTCGAAGACGATTGAGCGCTGAATGCGGCGATATTGCAGTGGGAACATCCAATTGTTAAACTAATCGCGTATGCCAAACTACGATTACGAGTGCGAAAAGTGCGGAAAAACCTTCGAGGCCTTCCAGTCCATGAAGGACAAGGCGTTTGAAACCTGTCCCGAGGCCTCATGCCTTATGGAGACATGGGGACATGGCAAGGTGCGCCGCCTCTTGGGAACCGGCGCGGGACTCATTTTCAAGGGATCCGGATTCTACATCACAGACTATCGCAGCGAGGGCTACAAGCAGGCCGCCAAGAAGGACAGCGGCGATGGTGGATCGGCCAAAACCGAATCGAAACCCGCCGCGCCCGCAGCAGCCCCCGCGCCGGCCTCCACTCCCAAGACATGAAAATTTGCACCGCCTGCAATACCGAGAATAACGACACCCGTGTCTACTGCTTAAATTGCGGGCAAAGGCTCCCTGATCCCAAGCCGGGTTCCAATCCTGGGTTTGCAGAGAAGAACGCAAATGTTTCTGCGCCCCACATTCCACTTGCTGCTCAAACTGAAAAAAAATCCATTCCGCGTAAGGCGCCGAATACGGGGCGGAATTTCGCGAGCCTGTTTTTCAATCTCCTCTTTTGGGCGGTTCTTGCAGCGTTGGTGTTCGGAATTTACCTCGTCTCCCAAGCGCCCGAGTTGATTCGTCCATCTGTGGAAAAGGATACCGCTGCCTCGGCTGGGTTGGCCTCTTTTTTCCGCAAGGCCTCGACAACGCCGGGAGGGGCCTGGATGGGTAGCGAGGAGTCGATCAACCGGTTTCTTTTGGAAAATGTGAAGCTCGTCCCAGTGCCCGGCCCCTTGGGTATTCATACGGAGTTCAAGCGTTGTTTCGTCAAGCTGGGCGAGGGGAATCTTGACTTCGTGATGGAGCAATCCCTCGAAGGTTATCCGCTCTACTTCTCGCTGCAGTTGCAGCCCTACACGCAGGACGGGGATTTGAAGGTTCGCATGACGGGCGCCACGCTGGGTAGGTTGCCTGTGCCTGCTCCTGTTGTGCCTTTCATCTTGGGGATTTGGCAGCCGTGTTTCGACTCGCTGGGCGCGATTGTGGATTCCCTGGATACTGCCAATGCCGCTTCGGTGACTCCGAAAAGCCTTGTTGTGAGATGGCCTGGAAAAGGCGAGTCCTGATCCTGTTCGCCTTTCTGGCCGCCGTTGCGATGGGCGCGTCTGCAGCTCCGCTTGCAGCGGGATCCTCCAGTCGCAGCGGGGCCTTCATCGCGTATTCGCAGGACCGTGATCTTCGTAACAAAATGCTCCGCGCGGCGGAAGGTGCGTTGGGCGAGTGGGAGAAGATTCATGAAACCAAGGCCGGGTCTGCAGCGCCAATCGTTCTGAATGACAAAACCCATGCCGTCATGCCTAAAGGCGGAGAGCTCGTGGTGCCGCTCCTTTTCGAAACGGAGGCTGGCATGAAAGTGCAGGTCGATCTCTACGACGAGGGTGCGATGGAAAGCGGGGCTTTTGAGGCGGGGCTGTTTTCGGCTTTGGCGCTTCATGCCATGCACGGCGCGGAGGCTGCGCGAGCTGGCAAGGCCTTTGACCTCCCGCCCCGCTGGTTTGTCGAAGGTTTGGTGGAGGAGTTGCACCGCTCGAGGCATGGCACGCCCGATGGGGTCTATGCCGCGCTCATCCAGAGCGGGCGCCCACCGGATTTGGAGGCGTTTTTTCGTCAGAAACCAGAAATCCTGGATGCTGCCTCGGTTGTCCTCTACCGCGCGCAAGCGGTCTCGCTGCTGCGTGTTTTACAAAAAGCGCAGGATTCGAAGAAAAGCTTCGCCGCGCTCTTGGTGGACCCCTCCTTCTCCCGGGGCGGGGTTGAGCCGGTCCTTGCGGCATTTTCTTCACTCGGTTCGCAGAGTGCTTTGTCCAAACTTTGGACGCTTAATATTGCGCGAAGTTCGATGCCGCCGCGCATGGCATCGCTTACAGTGGAGCAAAGTGAGCGCGAATTGACCGATGTTTTGAAGTCCGTCAAAGGTGGTCAAGATTTGCCCGAGGCGGCCAAGGCGCAAGGCGGTGTATTCTTGATGAGGGAATTCGCGGTTCGGATTTTCAATCTCGAGTTCCGGTCGCACCCCCTTTTTCAACCTGTATTGGAGGAGTATCGAAACATCGCCACGCAGCTTGCGAGGCGGCCCCAAGCCCGTGTTGCGGAGAAAATCCGCGAACTTCAAGAGACCCGCGCACAACTCGTCGAGAGGTCGCAAAAAATTGTGGATTATTTGAATTGGTTTGAGGTCACGCAGATCGACGAGCCTCAAAGTTTCCGCGAGGTCAAGTCCGGTCGCCCCGAGTCGATACCTTTCAAAAATCCCTATGCGTTGTATCTGGATAGCCTCGAGGCAAGAGGTTGGTGATTTTTTTCAGAAAATGAAATTGAAGTCCAACATGTGGACAATTATACTTATCTATATTGAATCCTCAAATGCCCATATCTGCAGCTGAAATTACTATCGTTGAGAAACGCTCTTTCATGCAGCATGGTATTTTGCAGTTTTCCGAAGCTCGCGAAATGCCTCTTGAAACAGTCATCGATGAGTTTCTGCTGAAACTTGGCCATTCAAACGCCCATGTATTAGGCGTTGTGATTCAGTTGCTGACTCGCAGCAAGGTTCGTGTGGATTTCCGTGATTATAATCTCCGATTGGAGCTGGGACCTGGCCAAAGTGCCTTGGAGCGTGTGCAAGCCGTGGCCTTGTTTGATGATTATGTTAAGCGCCATAAGAACCCTGATAGAGATCGTTCTGATATAACCCAAAAAATCGTGGTTCAAGCACAGAGGGTTTCATTGCCGAGGGCTTATAAGAGCTGAGTTTTTAGGCTCCTGTGCCCGTTCGTTGGTCAAGTTCGTCGCGGCGGGTTGTTTGAACCTCTTTTTCTACGAATTGCCGCGCGCTTTGGCGATTTTTGAGTTCTTTTATGAGCGAGGATTGCAGGTTTTCACGATCTTTAAGCAGATTCACGATCTCGTCCCGGGCTTGGACGATGAGAGGCTCCACAGCTTGCGCCTCGGGGCTGTCAGGCGTCTGGGTGAGGAGTGGTTCGAAGGGTTTTACCGCCTCGCCGAGCCAGCGGATGACGCAATCCGCGCGCCGCGTCGAGGAGAGGTTGTCGGCAAGTGCGATGTCACTCGCCGCGATTTTTTTCCAGTAATCGATGGCTTCATTTGCGGTGGGCGTCAGGACGGCGACTTGGTAGGGGCTAGTCAAAGAGCCCGGTTCGCGTTGGTAGTCATTCTCCGGCGGATTGACAGGAATCGCTTTTGCCACCTGTGGTTCTTTTGGCGGCGCGGGAGTTGCAGGTTGTTCCTGCTTGGGCGTGGCGGGTGGCTTCTGTGCAGGAATGATAGCGATGGCCGAAGGCTTCGGGGGCTGTGGTGTTGTGGTCAGAGACTGGGCAGCGGGTTGTTCAGCGACAGCAGGTGCCGCTGTGGGAGGTGGCTCGACCTCGATGGGTTCGGGGGTCGGTGCCTGCACGAAATCGAAAACGGGCGGGAATTCCAAGGGCTGGGTGTCGAGCGGGGGAGGTTCGGGCTTGGTGAGGGCCGGCCTCTGTGAGGGGGCTTCCGTTTCCTCCAGGCGTGCGGGTGGCAAGACAGGCGCGGGTGTTTCCGGTGGTTCGTATTTTGCCGTCTCCTCGACTTGTGGAGGAAGGCCAAGGTCCTTGAGAAAATCGGTGTCCGGAGCGGAGTCTGCTTGCGGCTTTGCAAGGAGGGCGTTTCCTGCAGGTTCGAAGGACATCTCGGGCAGTGGCGTATCGAAATCGACTTTCTGGATTTCAGCGAAGAGCGCGGCGTTCGATGTCTTTTTCTTTTTGCTCACGCGAATGAAGCGGGGATCGTCCCATTGGCCCAGGAAGCGGCTGGGATCAACGAAGAGAGGCGGAACCTGGCCTGGCGAGAAGCGGCGGGGATCGCTCATGGCGCGCAGCATGAGGTCGCCTGAAATTTTGAGGTCTGAACCGGGGGCCGTCTTTCTAAGTTGTTCCGAGAGGTAGGGAAGAATGCGAACAGCGAATTTCTGGAAGCGGTTCGGCAAATTGGCACGGGGATTTTCCGTCTTGAAATTTTGCACCGCCATGAAGCTTCCCCCTGAGAGGACATTGCTCAGGTTGACGCGGAGCGGAGGCACAGACTTTCTCGCGGCTGTGCCAGAAATCGGGCTGTAATGGCGCGGAGGGAGGCTGTCGAGGAGGGCGAAGTAGTCGAGCTGTCCGTTGCGCCCGCCTTTTTGAACGAGGTGGTGGTAGAGGTCGTCCATGCGACCGGCGTAGGGACGGAGGAAAATTCCATCCGCGACGAGATGTTCTCCCACATCCGCAGAGTGGATGCGATTGAAAAGGTTTTGGAGTTCGGCAAATTTTGGCGAGGACCATCCCGCCCCGCGCGTGGACTCGAGGGCCTGGGCGCGAGCGGGCTCGAGGGGGACGATCCAGGCGGGTAGTTCGCGGTCGAGTGCGATAGGGCGGCCACCGAGGCCGATGAGTGTGTCGATGTTGCGGAAGTTGCCGCCAGTGAGTTGGGTGCCATTGAATACGACTTGGTCGGCTGGCGGCAATTTGGCTGCTGCGGCGGCCTGTTCGGTGGGGTCGGGATTTTCCGCCAGAAAAATGTCGGCGAGTTGGTCGAAGCTTGCCGGCGGCAGGTTGGGGAGGAGGCGGTCGAACTTGGTGAGAAGAATGATGGAAAGGGCGGCCTTGGTGGTGCGCAGGCGCTCGGAATCCGGGAGGGCGCGCGCGGCTTTTGCGAGGCTGTTTGCAGTGGCAGCGGCTTGCTCGAGCACCGAAACCGTCTGCACAACTGGCGCGGTGGCATTCGTTGCCAGCAGCGTAGGCCAGCCCAGGACGAGGATCAAGAGTCCTGCCCATGCCATTTTCTGGGCTTTGCGGCTTCGCTGGAGACATCTTTTCATGTCAATGGAAGTTCGCAGGGGCTTTGGGTCAGCCCGGCGGTATCAATAGTTGCACTGCAGGGTGATTTTTTCCCCACAGGTGCATGTGATGACGATATGGCCGATGCGACCCTCAGTATCGGGAACGAGTTCGACTTGTGGCTCGGAGGAGCCTTGCGCGGTGATGGACTCTGGCAGGGCTTGAGCGTCGAGCGCGATGTCTGAAAGGTCGATGCTGTCTGGATGGATGTGCGGCGTGTTGATGGGAGGCAGGGGCGTTCCCACGAGTGGTGTCTCAGCCCTGCGGTTGGAAGGGCCAGTGGCGAGCGGACGGCCTTGGAGAAAATCCTTCATCGGGCAGTGGGATTGGGAGTTGTTGGAGCGGCTCCAGGGCTAGGGGCGGGAGTTGGTTGGGGAGCGGATTGCGTGAGCGAGAGGCTCACGGTGATGCGTTGGTTGTCCTCGGAGTCGGGCGGGACATTCGGAAGCGGTTGGGAGTCCCCGCAACCGGCGATGCGTTTCATTTTTTCTGGCGTCATGGCGTAGAACTCCATGAGTCGCCGTGCGGCGTTGGCCCGGTCGGTGCTGAGTTCCCAAGGAGTGTAATTTTTATTGGGGCCGAGATCGAGTCCCTTGGGCGTGTGGCCTTCGAGGTAAACCTGGAAATTGTAGCGTTGGATGAGCCAGGCGAGGTTTTGGAAGACGAAGTTGCCCCACTCGGTGAACTCTGTGGTGTTGTCTTTGAAGAGGGGCTTTTTCGTGCGGTTGTAGATTTCCATTTTCAGCCCGTCGTCGGTGATTGTGATCTCGATGGGCTTTTTGTCCTCGTCGTTGACATTGAGGAGTCGGTTGAAATCCCTCGCGATGGCGCGCAGGAATCCCTGGTTCTCGGTGTGGGTCTGGTCGTTGAGCGAGGCATCCTTGCGAGTGGCTTGGATTTCTTTTTCCATGACGCCCCAGGTGGTCGGCCAGCTTTTATTGGTGGGATCCTTGAAGTAAAGCGAGGTGTAAACAAGGATCTCAGGCTTGAAGTTGGCAATCCAGAGGACGAGGAAGAGTGCCATCATGGAGGTGACAAAGTCCGCGTAGGCGACTTTCCACGCTCCGCCGTGGTGTTCGTGTTTTTTCTTGGCCATGGAGATTAGTTGCCGGAGGAGCCGATAGTTTTGACCATTTCCTCAACGGCTTCTGCTGTGGGCTGGAAGGCGGGGTCAATGGCGCGGCGGGCGGCTTCGATGGCCATGATAGGGGCCATGCCGCCGGTGAAGCCAAGAACACCCTTCATGATGACGGCGTAGTATTGGAGTTCGTAAACATTGTTGAGCTTGATGCGAGCGGCGAGGGGGTTGATGAATCCGTAGGCTCCGAGCACGCCGAGGAAGGTTCCAACGAGCGCTGCCGCCACTTTCTGGCCGACTTTTTCGGGACCCATGGCGATGGCGGCCATGGTGTTGATGATGCCCATCACGGCGGCCACGATACCGATACCCGGCAGGGAGTCGCCGACGAGGTTGAGGATGTGGATCGGTTGCACGGCGTCCTCTTCCTTGGCTTCGAAGTCGGCATGGAGGAGTCCGCCGAGTTGCTCGGGCTTGAGGCGGCCGTCGATGACTGGCTTCAAGCTGTTAGTCAGAAACTCGAGGCGCTCGTGGTCGTTGAGGAATGAAGGGTATTTCGAGAGGATGGGGCTCTCCTTGGGCGACATGACATCATCTTCAATGGCGATGAGACCGCCACGGCGGGCTTTGCTAAAGAGTTCATAGAGGAGTTTTAGGAGATCGGTGTAGTCGGATGTCGGAACGGCTTGGCTGCGGAAGGCGATCTTGATTTTTTTGACGATGTTTTTCAGCAGGGTGACCGGACTGGCGATGACCATGAGGCCGATCGAAATGCCGATGATGATCACATATTCCGAAATCGGGAAAAGGAGGCCTAGTTTGCCGCCGGCCATCATGAAGCCGCCGAGTGTCGAGCCGAGAACGATAATATAACCGAGGATGAGAATCATGGGTGGTGGATGTTTGTTTTGTTTTTTGAGAGTTTGGTGTCGGGGTGAAAATCAGCGCTCCATGGCCTTGCGGATGTATGCCTTGAGGCTGAGCACGGCCTGGGTGTGGATTTGGCAGATGCGGGATTCCGTGACGCCGAAGACCTTGGCTATTTCGGCGAGGCGGAGGTTTTCAAAATAATACATGGCCAAGATTTTCCTTTGCATGTCCGGGAGCGCTTGGAGGCGCTCCACGACGAGTTTGATGAGCTCCTGCTTGAGTGCGATGTCGCGGGCGTTCGGCTGGTTCTCGTCGGCTATGACATCATGCAAGCTTGAGTCTTCGTCATCCCCTGCGAGGGCGTCGAGCTCGACATAGCTGAGTGGACGGACTTCATCGAGGAGGATCGAATATTCCTCGCTGGAAATGCCGAGTTCGTCGGCGATTTCGGCCTCGGTTGCAGGGCGCCCGACCCTTTGTTCAAAGGCGGAAATGACATCGGTGAGTTTTTTGGCTTTGACCCGGAGTGTGCGGGACATCCAGTCGACGCGGCGGAGTTCATCGAGCACGGCACCGCGCACGCGCATGGCTGCGTAGGCGGCGAAGGTCACGCCATGGGTCGGGTCGAAGCGGCGCTGGGCTTGGATGAGACCAAGAAGGCCCACTGAATAAAGGTCATCCACATCCAAATGTGTCGGCAGGCTGGCGCGCATACGATCCACGACGGATCGCACGAGTGGCATGTGGTTTTTGAGGACTTCCTCCTCTGTGGCTTGGGAGACGCCGCCGTAGGCACGCCAAGCCGCTGTGTATTTCTGAGCATCGGGCCGGGGAGGGGACATGATGGGTTCGGCGAGTTGCTGCATGGTCAGGCGGCCGGTTGGACGGGCGTCTCAGGTGTGTTTTCCGGTGGTGGCGCAGGCTCGGCCGCAGTGGCTTCTTCGAGGTCCCGGAGGCGGGCTTTTTCGGCCACGACTTGCTTGGCGCAGTATTCGATGGCGAGGCGGAACAGCCTGAACAGCAATGCGGTGATCACGCAGCCGATGGTGGCATTGAACACGGTGTCTTCCAGATTTTTGCCCGCAACAAGGCTCACCAGGAAGGTGAGAACGAAGCCTGTGAAGCCTCCGATGAGCGTGAAATATTGCATGTGGGCCGGTGGATACGAAAAATCTCTTTAAGCGTAGCAGTTTTTGCGCCAAAAAATGAAATCTTAAAATGGGGGCGGTATTTTGTTAAAAATAATCAAAAAACAAGAAAATTTCACGAAATTTTGTGTTTTTTTCGGATTTGGGAGGAAAAATCTGCCGATCGGAATCAAGCTGCGGCGGGCATTCGTTCGGCGGGCGGCGGAACGATGATGCCAGTGTTTTGGATTTCGGTTTGGGAGGGGAGTTCCTGATAGGAAAGCACGACGAGCTTCGGGAGGGAAGGCTCGAAGAAGCGTTTGAACGCGAGGCGAAGTTCGGCTGTGAGTATGGTGATGGGGGAGAGGCCTTGCTCGGCGAGGGAGTTTGAGCGGATGGTGAGTTCGCGGAGGAGGTATTGGGCGGTGTTCGGGTCAAGCGCGAGGGTGGTTTCGAAGTGGGAGCGCTGGATGCGGGTCATCAGGGTTTGTTCGAGGCGTGGATCGATGGTGATGCACTTGATGAGGCCGGGCTCGGATTCGTATTGGCTGATGAAGTAGGTGCCTAGGCGGCGGCGGACTTGCTCGGAGAGTTCGTCCGGGTTTTTCGTCACTGGAGCATAGTCGGCGAGCGTCTCGAGGATGAGCGGGAGGTTTTTGATTTGCACGCCTTCGCGGAGGAGGTTTTGCAAGACGCGCTGGATGATGCCGAGGTTGACGAGGTCGGGGAGGAGTTCGGCGATGAGGGCGGGGTTGGACTCTTTGACGCGGTCGATGAGGGACTGGACCTCTTGGCGGGTGAGGATGAGGTGGGAGACTTGTTTGAGGGTTTCGGCAAGGTGGGTGATCATGACCGAGGTAGCGTCCACGACGCTGTAGCCATTGATTTCGGCGGTGCGTTTTTCCTCTTCGGCGATCCAGACGGCTTCGATGCCGAAGACGGGTTCGCGCGTTGGGACGCCCTTGAGGGTGATCATGCTGCCGGAGACATTCATGGCGAGCCAGCGGTTGGGGATCACGGAAGCGCGGGCGAAGGATTTGCCTCGGAGGAGGAAGTTGTATTCGTTTGGCTCGAGTTCCAAGCTGTCGCGGATGGCGATTGGCGGGATGACCATGCCGTTGTCGCGCGCGAAGCCTTTGCGGACGCCGGTGATGCGGTCGAGCAACTCGCCGCCCTGGGTTTTATCGGCGAGGCGGAGCAGGCCGTAGCCGACTTCGATGGAGAGAACTTCGGCTTCGATGAGTTTGTGGAGGTCCTCCGGGCCTGAATTGGGTTGGGCTCCCGGCGTGCCTGCCCCGCCTTGTTGCCCGCCTGGGTTGGCGTTTCCACCGCCTGGTGCGGGGAGCGCGAGGGCGTTGCCTTTGGCTCCGGCTGCGAGAGGGTTTTGGGATTGTTTTTTCAGCATGTAGGCCACGAAGCCTGTGATGCCGCCGAGGATCAGGAATGGAGGGGCGGGCATGCCGGGGGCCAATGCGAGGGCGGCTATGAAGCAGGCTGCTATGCCTACTGCACGCGGGTAGGCACCGAGTTGCTTGCCGATCTGTGCTCCCATACTGTTATCACCTTGAGCACGGGTCACGAGCAAGCCGGCGGCAACGGAGATGATCAAGGCAGGCACTTGCGAGACAAGGCCGTCACCGATCGAGAGGAGTGTGTATTTTTGAAGGGCTTGGTCGATGGGCATACCTTTTTGGAGCATGCCGATGCCGAATCCGCCGATAACATTGATAAAGGTGATGAGGATGCCGGCCACGGCATCGCCTCGCACGAATTTGCTGGCACCGTCCATCGCGCCATAGAAGTCGGCTTCTTTTTGGACCTTGAGTCGGCGGGAGGTGGCGGTGAGTTCGTCGATGATGCCGGCGTTGAGTTCGGCATCGATCGCCATTTGTTTACCCGGCATGGCGTCCAAGGTGAATCGCGCCGCGACCTCGGCGATGCGGCCTGCGCCCTTGGTGATGACGACAAAATTGATGATGACGAGAATGATGAAAACGACGGCACCGACGATGTAGTTCCCTTGGATAAGCACATGGCCGAAGGCTTCGATGACATTTCCGGCGAAACCGTCGAGCAGGATAAGTCGCGTGGAGGCGATGTTCAGTGCCAGTCGCAGCAGTGTGACCGCAAGGAGAATGGTGGGAAAGGCGGAGAACTCTGGCGGATCCTTCACATAGATGATCACGAGCAGGATCAGCAGAGAAATGCCGATGTTCACGGAAAGAAAGAAATCCAACGCCCAGGTTGGGACGGGGATGACCAGCAGGAGGATGATGCCGAAGAGGCCGAGCGTGAAGATCAGATCCGTCTGCTTGAGCAGGTCGCTCCACTTGAATCTTGAGGTTTGGGCGTTTGTTGTGGCCATGTGGCGGACGGGTCAGGATTTCAGACGGCGGGATTTGAGTTGGTAGAAGTAGTAGCGGTGCGTGCGGTAAACGTAACCAAGAATTTCTGCGATGGCTTGGTAAAGTTGGGCTGGAATGGGTTGGCCAACTTGGCCGAATTTGTAAAGTGCGCGGGCGATGGGTTTGTTTTCCACCGTGGGGACTTCATGTTTCGATCCGATGGCCTTGATGCGTTGGGCGAAGAGATTTTGGCCCTTTGCCAGAACGACGGGGGCGGAATCCACGCCGCGTTCGTATTTCAGGGCTACCGCGTAGTGTGTGGGGTTGGTCACAATGACATCCGCATTCGGTACATCGGCGAGCATCTGTTTTTGCATCAGTCGGCGGGCCATTGCGCGCTGAGCCATCTTGACATTGGGATCGCCCATGGCTTGGCGATTCTCGTCTTTGACCTCTTGCGTGGTCATCATAAGGTCTTTTTCGGTTTTTTTGAGTTGGTAAATGTAATTAATAAGTGCGAGGCCGCCCATAGCTAGGGCGAGCCGGAAGAAGAGGGAGAGGGTGGAGTCGTAGATGAAGCTCCCGATGCGGAAAACAGGAACGGGCGTAAAGAAGATCGGGTCGGCAAGGATTTGTTTGACACTGCCGTAGATGAGGACGCCTACGAGGAGACACTTTCCCGATTCCACAAAGAGTTTGACGAGTCCCTGCTTGCTGAAGATGCGTTGGAGTCCGCTGACGGGGTTGAGCTTTTCAAACTTGAAGCCTGCCACCTCCGGAGTGGCTTTGAAATGGGTTTGGAGTCCACCGGCAAGGATGCTGGCGACCGTTGTGGCCAGAAACATCGGAGCCAGCAGTCCGAACATGGTCAGGAAGGCCATGCCGGTCCATTGTGGGATGAAATCGCTGATGATCTGGTATTTTTCGAGATTGCCGAGGATGCTGGCCACCATCTCGGTCATGTAGCGGGATTGGCTGTCCAGCGTGAACAGAAAAACAAAATAGGCCGCGACCAGACCAAGTACGACCTGAATCTCGGGGGCTTGGGCGAATTGGCCTCTGCTGTGGGCCTCCGACAGCTTTTTACCTGTCGGTTTCTCTGTTGCATTGTCGTTTTCGTTCGCCATCGCCGTTTTACCTCAGAAAATGGAGCATCAACTCCGGCAAGTGTTGCATATCGCGGAGGATGTATTGAATGGTTAGGCCCAGCGTCATCGAAAAGACGGTGAGTCCGGCGAGAATTTGAACGGGGAAGCTCAGCATGAAAACATTCAAGCTCGGCGCCGCGCGACCAAGGACGGAGAATGCCATGTTCACGAGAAAGCTGATCGCCAGAAGCGGCGCTGAAATTTGAACGGCGAGAAGAAAAATTCGGCCGCTCGCAGCAAGCACCGTGTCAAACGATTGGGGCGCAAAAATCGCGCTCGGAGGAAAAACTTCGAAGCTCCGCGCGAAGGCCAGAAGGCAGAATTGATAAGCACCGGTCACCAGAAACAGCACAGTTCCGAGGGAAAAAAGCATCGTGTTCGGTGGAGTCGCCGAGGTGCGTGTGATGGGATCGATGTTCGTGCTCATCGAAAGTCCAATCTGCACAGCTATGATTTCGCCCGCCATTTCCAAAGCGTAGAGCAGGAATCGCACCGCAAATCCCATAAGGAGACCGGTAAGGATTTCATGCATGACTTGCATCACCACAATGAACCAATGGCCGGGCACCCCGCCGAAATCACCGAAAATCGGGGCCAGCAAGTAGGCAAGTATTGCCGCCATGGCGATACGCACCGTTGAAGGAATCATGCTCCCTGAAAAAACCGGTAGGATCAGAAAAAGTCCAGTGGCTCTGAGAAAGATGAGTAATCCCGGGTAGATGTCCTCGATGTGGATCGTGATCATCTCGTCATTTCCGGAATTTTATTTATGAAAAAAACCGTGAACTGCATCAGTTGGCGAAGCATCCAAGGAGCTCCGATGACGATGATGGCACCGACCGCAATCAGTTTGGGAGCGAAGCTCAGCGTGGGTTCTTGAATGCTGGTGACGGCTTGAAAAAGGCTGATGACAACGCCTACGATGACCGCCGCCAAGATAATCGGTGTCGTCACGAGGAGCGACACCGTGACGAGCGAGCGGAGCATTTCGATGGCGGTCTCTTGATTCATGAGGCAAAACTTTGAACCAGCGAACGAACCACGAGCTGCCAGCCATCCACAAGGACGAAGAGAAGGAGCTTCAAGGGGAGCGCCACCATCGTAGGTGGCATCATCATCATGCCCATGGACATAAGAGTGGATGCAACAAGGAAGTCAATCACCAGGAAGGGAATAAAAATCAGAAATCCCATCTGGAAGGCGGTTCGGAGCTCGCTGATAACAAATGCGGGAAGCACCACGCGCATGGGAAGGTCTTTCAGGTCGGTGCGGCCCATTCCTGCAAGATCCAGGAAGAAATCGACTTCGCCCGGTCGGGTTTGGCGGAGCATGAAATTCCGGATCGGCTCGACGGCGCGGTCCATCGCCTCATTTGAGCTGATCTGCTCACTCATGTAGGGATTGATGGCCTGCTCCTGGATCTGTTGCCAGACAGGGGCCATGATGAAAAAAGTGATAAAAATCGAGATGCCAATGAGAAGTTGGTTCGCTGGAGCGCTGGGAACTCCGAGTGCCGTGCGGACGAATCCCAAAACGATCACAATGCGGGTGAAGCTGGTCATCAGCATGATCAGCGATGGCGCCAGCGTGAGCAGCGTCATCACAATGACGATCTGGATGGCCGTGCTCAGGTTTTGCCTGTCATTGCCATTTCCTACCTGGAGGTTGATCAATGGCGCGCCTGGAGCAGAAACCTGCGGAGCTGTTGGAGCCGTCGGCGCACGGGGGGCGGCGGGAGCCGCCGGCGAACTCAATAGCGGCGGAAATGGCGTTGGCCCTGGTGCGGGAGTCTGTGCCTGCGCAGGGATAGTGAGCGCTCCCAGCGAGCAGATCAAAAACAAGGCTGCAAAAAGATGGGGTTTTAAAAACATCATGTCGTCTGGCCTTTTTTTTCTGCACTTTCCATCATGCGGCTGAAATCGCGGTCGGCCGTGGAAGGCGAGTCCAACGGACAGAGATAATCGATTTTTCCGGGTGTGACTCCCAGAAGCATACGGGTTTCTTCGTATCCGACCACGATAAGAAACTGGCGGTTGCCAAGGGGGCGCATTTCCAAGACCTGAAGCTTGCGTTCCTCCTTGGAGCGGTTGCGGTGCAGTGGGATGCCAAACTTGATCAAATAGATCGCCGCTCCCGCGAGTGCGGCCAAGAGGGTGACATAACCCAGCAGGCGGCCGAATTCATCCATTCCCGGCGCGGTGGGTGAGGCGGGTTTGTTTACAGCCGCAGGAGTTGGTGCAGGAGCTGATTCCGAGGTTTTTGTGGAATTTTCGCTTGCTCCATTGATTGTGCTGGCAGGTGTCGCTTCAGGCAGAGGCGCGTTCTGATTCGCCGACTCCTCCGTGGCTT
This sequence comes from Terrimicrobiaceae bacterium, assembly GCA_044369905.1. Taxonomy (GTDB): domain Bacteria; phylum Verrucomicrobiota; class Verrucomicrobiia; order Chthoniobacterales; family Terrimicrobiaceae; genus UBA967. Next base: position 23,782 of record JBILWM010000005.1, read on the forward strand.
GCAGCAATGATGTATGGAGGCATGCGAGGACCGCCACGAGGGCGAGCCTCCACGCAAAGTTCCTCATGCCGCGTCTCCGACGATCTGGGTGATTTTGATGCCGAAATTCTCATCGACCACTACGACTTCGCCTCGTGCGATGAGTTTGTCGTTCACATAAAGGCCGACCGGTTCGCTGGCGAGTTGGTCAAGTTGAAGCACGGTGCCTTCTCCAAGTTCCACCACATCCCTCATTGGCAGCATGCAGGAGCCAATGCGGACGGTGAGATCGACTTTGACATCGAGGATGACGGAGAGGTTTTTGGCGTCGTTGATGGTGCTCATTGTTTTTGGGCAGGTTGGAATTCAGAGGTTATTTGGATGGCGACATGGCCGTTCTCGCAGCCTGCTTGCGCGCTGAAGCGTGGGGCGTTGGCGATACGGACGCGGGTATTGTTGAGAGTGGTCTTGGGCATTTCCAGCACATCGCCCACGCGGAGTCGGAGCACATCGCTCACATTGACGCCTGGCACTTCCCAGTCTGCGATGAGCGGAACGGAAATCTGGTTGTAGGAACTGCGCCACTGCTGGGGTTTGATATCGGTCGGAACTTGCAAGTCGCGCGAGCGCCGACTGTGCATGTTCTTCACGATCGGCTCGAGCATATTGTAAGGAACCCCGATTTGGATGAGTTCCACGCTGTCACCGGCCAAGGCCTCGATTGTGAGGGCCAGCATCACGGTATCATTCGAACAGGCTTGCAGAAAGCGAGGATTGTTCTCGTGGCCGATTTGCCGACCATTGTATTGGCGCTCGTCTTTCCATTGGCGGCACCACTCGTTGACAATGATGTCTACAATTTCCTCAAGGAGAGCGATTTCAATTTCCGTGAGGTAGCGCTCCTCATCGGAGGTGCTACCACGACCGCCGAGCATCCGGTTGGTCATGCTGATTGCCAAACGCGGGTGGATTTCCAAGATTCCGATGCCTGGAAGTTGATCGACCTTGAAAAGCGAGATGTGGGTCGGATTCTTCATCGACTCCGCAAACTTCCCGTATGGCATGGTCGTGAGCTTGGCCAACTTCAAGCTCATATCAGCACGCAAAAGCGACGAAAAACGGGCGGAAATCGTTGAGATAAAACCGGTATGGATCGTCCGAATACGACGAATCTCCGCCTCGGCCAAGTGGATCGGCGTGCGGAAGTCGAAGGCCTTCGCTTGGACTTGATTAGCCGTCGGGAATCGCGAGCCGTCAAATCGGTAAATTGATGGGGCGGAAGACTGGGCCGCCTCGGCGACGAGCCTGTCGATATCGGATTGATTAAGAGTTCCGGCCATATTCTGGTTGATGGTTGAGGGCGTGATTGGGAACGCCCCGTTATTGGATCACGAATTCGGAGAAGTAAATTTGGTCGACCACTTCGGCTCCGAGGAGGCTGTTAAACTTGGCGATGAGCTGTTTGCGCACGGCCTCACGGCCATTCGGATTGTCCAGAGCGGAAGGCGATTGGGAGGAAAGAATCGTAATCGCCGCATCACGCAGCGGGGATTCGTTTTCCTTCATGATGTTGCTGATCTTGTCATCAGCGCTGGCCACTTTGAAGTTGGTGCGCAGATAGCGGGAGCTTCCGCTTCCGGAGAGGTTCACCACGAGTCCGCCAAACTCGGCGGTATGCTCTCCAAGGGCTGAAACCGTTTTCGGAGTCTTCGCGGCGTGGTCGCCCGCAGGCTTCGCGGTGCCCGCAGCCGCCTTGAGCTTGGGCAGGATCACAAAATCCATGACGCCGTAAACCAAAGCCGGCACAAGGATCACGACGGCTATCACGGGTATCAAGGGATTCCCGGATTTCTTCGGGGCTGCAAAGTTTGAATTGGCTGAATCGGCTTCGTTGGCTGGCATATGTTTTGTTTTGTTTTTTAAATTGAGACCCTTATCGCTTCAAGTTCACGATTTCCTCCATCACGGAATCGGAGACGGTAATCACACGCGACCCGGCTTGGAAAGCACGCTGGGCAACGATGAGGTCGGAGAATTGTTGGGTCAAGTCAACATTGGAAAGTTCCAGTGTGCCTTGTATGATGTCGCCGAAGAGCGTGGCATTCGCAGCGGTGGCTGCAGTTGCTCCTGCGGCACCCACTCCGCCTGCTTCACCTCCGGGGTTGTTAAGAAGATTGCCTGAAATACGCTCCAAGGCATTGGGGTTCGCAAAGGAGGTTAGGAGGATTTGGCCAATTTGCGTGGCTGCTGTTCCATTAGCATAATAAGCAGAAACTTCACCGTTTTTATCGATTTTATACGACTGAAGTGGTTTTGCCCCTTGGGTGGGAGGGATTACAACTTTGCCAGTGCCCATCATGACATTCATTCCCTCGTTAGTCAGAAGGTTACCAGCGTTATCAAGCCGAAAATCTCCCGCTCGTGTGTAGTAAAAGTTTTGATTCTCAGGATCTTGAACCTTAAAAAATCCCTTGCCCGAAATTCCTAAATCCGCTGGTCCACCGGTTGTGCTGAGAACTCCCTGCGTAAAGCGCTGACTTACGCTGGCAACACTCGTTCCGGAACCAATTTGCATTGAATTGGCGCCGGGAATATCCCCATTTGCCGCACTAGAGCGGACGAGGGTTTCGCTGAAGTTGTCTTGGTTCGTTACGCGTGAACCCTTAAAGCCTGTTGTGTTTACATTCGCGATGTTGTCACCGATGACTTCGAGACTCTTTCCGAAAGTTTTGACTGCTGAGACGCCGCTATTGAAGGAGTTGAGGAGTGCCATAAGATTTTAAGGGTTGAATTACGACTGAGGGTTTGGAGCAACGATGGAAGTTTTTGTTGTAGAAATTGGTGGGGTCGAAGGCGGTGGTGGCGGCATCGCAATTCCAGTGATGAGTTTTGTATCGTAGGATTTGCCGTTTATCGTGATAGCGGGTTTTCCGTCTTTAAGCGTGATGGCTTCAACAATGCCGGTGATGTCGCCTGTGGCATCTTTCACGGTGACATTTCGGCCTAAAAACGCCGGTGCTGCCGACATTTTTTGATCGCTTGTAAAAGTTTCAAAAGACTTTGAAAGCGTCCGCATCTGTTCCAGAGAAGTGAAGTTTGCCATCTGCGAAATGAATTCCGTGTCTTTCATCGGATTCATGGGGTCTTGAGAGGTAAGCTGCGTTGTGAGCAACTTCATGAAATCATCAGCACCCAGCATTTGTTTTCCTGCATTCTTGCTCATGGCAAGCCCGGTGATGGGGTCTTTTCCGGTGGCTGTTGCGGGCGTTGTTGATACGGAAGAAATGGACATGATTTTATTCAGGGGGGGTTATGCCCAGAGGTGAATACTACTGGAGCTTGCTTGACTATTTCCAAGGGCTTGTTGAACCGAGCGGGGACTGTTTTTCGTCTGCTGTTTCGAAGGAGTATCGGAGGCAAATGTTTCCGTCTGATGCTGGCGCTGGCGTCCTTGATCCGAGGTGGCATCCTGCTGGCGCGCAAAAGAATCTTGGAATTGGGATTCGCCAAATCGAATGCCCTGGGAGCGATGGGTGGCTGTAAAATCCGGCCAAGCTTTTTGAAGGGCTTCGCGAAGTTCTGGAGACTCTGTGATGAATGTGGAACGGATTTCACCGGCTCGAAGGTTGAGGCGTATTTTAACGGATTCGTTTTCACCCACCGGTAGTTCCAATTGGATTTGGGACTTGCCTGTTTGCTGAAATTTTTCAAGCTCTGGAGCGAGGGTCTTGAGAAGCGAGGAGGCTTGCGATTCGGAAGTTTTGTGAACTGAATTGTTCCCGTTACTCGCAACAAGGGCTGGGTTTCCGGTTGCAAAATTTCCCGATGAGGTATCCGCTCCAGAACCCGCATTTTCTGTGGAACTTATGGCCGTGCGCTCTGAAAGAAGAGCCATCGTTGATAATCGATTTGCCGAGGTTATGGCAGGCTCGCTGGCTACCTTCGGAGTAGCGGAAGCTTGAGTATCTTCAAATGTGGCAAGCGAAACCATGTCGTCCTCTTTCGTAGCAGTTTTCATGCCATTGGCAGAATCTTCCGAGTCTTCAATTTCCGAAATTGTCGTTTGCTGGGCATCTGAATCCTTGTCTTGGACATTTTCCAGCGTAGAGGCGGCATTTTCTTCTTTTTGAGTTTGTGAATCTATAGCATCTGTTTTCGGTAAAACATTTTCCAAGTCAGATGCGGTTGTCTCAGATGCGGTTGGAATCTCTGAACTTGTAGATATTGCTGATTGATTCTGCAGACTCGGCAGCTGATTTGAGAGATCATTCTGTGCCGCTAATTTAGCGGTCTCAGCATTCAGCAGCTGAAGGGGATCCTGGGTTAGATCAAGGCAGGGTTCGGATTGTATATTTCCACTAGTCGAAGCTTGCGCTGCAATCGCTGCTGCATCGGCTGCCTTTTTGCGTTTTTTTGCGGCTTCTGCTTCTTCTAGTTCGTCTTGGCGTTCTTGGCGCTGCTCATTTTGGCTGATGAGGCTTTCAAACGACTGTGTCTCTGCGCTTTTGGGGGAGGCACAAAAATTCAGGAACCCGCCTTGTTGAGCGTTTTTGGACTCTCCGAGGGTTGGTTTTGAGTTTTGCGCTGGAAGCGGGGAGGTCATTGGGAGGCCTGGGTGGTATCGTTTTTAAAGAGGCGGAGTTGGTCGCTGATTGTGGCGGCGCGGTTGGCGAGGGTGGTTTTGGAGTCGGCCGGAGCGGCGGGGTCTTTGGTCTTTGCCATTTCGCCGAGGATTTTGGCGACGATATCGGCCTTCATGGTGGCGAGGAGTTTGACGATATTGGCATCGGACATTTCGGAGAGAATGGCGACGGCCTCGGCGGGTTTCATAATCGCGTAGCTGCGGGCCAGGTTGCGGATATTGGATTTCTCGGTGCTCAAGAGTTCGGTGGTCTGGGTGGTAAGGTCGTCGCGCATTTTCTCAATCTCGCTGCGGAGGCGGAGAAGTTCGTCGCGGAGGCGGAGGAGTTCCTGTTTCTCGGCGGCGATGCGCATTTCGACGGCTCCGAGGTCCTTGGTCTTGACCTCGTAGGTGGTGCGTTGTTTTTGGAGTTCTTGAAGGAGGTTGTCGATTTCGGCGGTGTAGAAGTCCCAGTCTTTGGATTGGGATTTGATTTTTGTCCGTGTGGCTGGAGGTTCCGGAGGCAGGGTGGTCACGGATGGCCATTTGAGCAGGAGGACTCCGGCGGCTGTTGCGGTGCCGAGGATCACGGCGAGGAGGATCAGACCCCAGCTGGAGGATGGCTTCTGGTCGGCTTCGGAGAACGGGTTGAGTGTGGGTGTGTTGGCGTTCATTTATGGGATGGCGGTTTGGAGAAAGCGGGTTGCGGTGACGAAATCTTCAAGTTGTTTTTCCTCGGCGCGGGCGGCTTCGAGTTGGATGTTGGCAAGCCATTTTTCGCGCAGTTTCAGCACGAGTTGGTGGTCGCGGTCGGCGGCGATGAGGAGTTCGCGTTTGGCGTCGACTTTTTGCTCCTCTTGCGCGAGACGGTTTTGGAGTGTGCGAAGGAGGTCGCGTTGGGCGTTGAGGGCGTTCCAGCCTTGTTCGCGCACCCAGGCCGGGAAACGCTCGCCACTGATCATGCGGGTGAGTTCTTCCAAGCGGGCGATGGCCTCGGCCACACGGGCGGCGGCGATGTCGCGGTCGCGCACAGCGGCGGCAAAGACCTCCGAGGCCTTGTCTTTGGCCTTCTCGCGGAGATCGAGCACGGTTTGGAGACTGTATTTTTTTCGGATCATGCGACGATTTTTGCGAGTTCGGTGAAGCTTTTATCCCTCGTCCATTTGTCTTCGATGGGTTGGCGGAGGAGGCTGCGGAGGAGCGGGGTTTTCTCGATGGCGAGGTCCACATGGGCGTTGCTGCCCTTCGTGTAGGCTCCGATGGTGATGACATCCTCGTTTTTGCGGTAGGCGGCGAGGAGGTCGCGCGCTGTGCCGATGGATTGGAGTTCCTCCTTCGAGCAGATTTCGAGGGTCACACGGCTGACGCTTTCGAGAACATCCACCGCTGGAAAGTGGTTTGCAGTGGCCAAGGCCCGGCTGAGAACCACGTGGCCGTCGAGGATGCCTCGAACGGCGTCGGCGATCGGTTCGTTCATGTCGTCGCCATCCACCAGCACGGTGTAGAGGGCTGTGATCGAACCGCGCTCCGCATTGCCGGTGCGTTCCAACAGGCGGGGTAGGACGGAAAAAACAGATGGCGTGTAGCCGCGGCTGGTGGGGGGTTCTCCCACGGCGAGGCCGATTTCGCGCTGGGCCATGGCATAGCGGGTCACGGAGTCCATCATGAATAGGACTTTTTTGCCTTCGTCGCGGAAATGCTCGGCAATCGCTGTGGCGATGTGCGCGGCGCGGCGGCGGATGAGGGCGGGTTGGTCGGAGGTCGAAACAACAATGATTGAGCGCGCCATGCCCTCTGGGCCCAGGTCTTTTTCGATGAACTCGCGGAGTTCGCGTCCACGCTCGCCGATGAGAGCGATGACATTGATATCCGACTCGGCTCCACGCGCGATCATGCCGAGGAGGGTGGATTTACCTACGCCCGAGCCGGCAAAGATACCAAGTCGTTGGCCGCGACCCACGGGAGTGAAGAGGTCGAGGGATTTCACGCCTGTTTGAAAAGGCTGGAGAATCCGCTGGCGGGTGAGGGGATTGGGCGGCTGGCAATGCAACGGGCGCAGTGTGCCTGCAGGCAGGGGGCCTTTGCCGTCAATCGGGCGGCCGATGCCATCGATGATGCGTCCCACGAGGGCGTCGCTCACATTGATGCCCGCCGCGCGGCCGGTGGCGGCGACTTCACAGCCGGCATGAATCTCCTGCATTTCACCGAGCGGCATGAGAAGAACGCGGTGGTCGCGAAAGCCGACCACTTCTGCCTGCAGCCCGTTAAGACGGGGCGAGCGGATTTCGCAGATGTCGCCAAGGGAAACATTCGGCCCGACGGATTCGATAACGAGTCCCGTCACCTGCACGACTTCGCCCATCCTCACCAGCGGGGTGGTGGATTCAATGCGACCGCGCAGGTTTTGCATCAGCGCGGGTAGAATGGGCGAGCGTTGGTTCATTTCAGTGAGCGGGCCACATTTTGAAGTTTCGTAAGAACCCGGGCGTCAATGAGACCAAAACGACTCTTGGCCAAACAATCGCCCGGCGTAAGTTCAGGATCCGCAGTCATTCTGATACCGGGATATTTCTGCTCCAGTTCGGCATCGACTCCCTTGACCAATGCCAGATCTTGGGGATGGAGCCGGACTTCGACATCAGTTGACCCCGGAGCGACTTCGGCGAGGGTTTCGGAAATGGTATTGCGAACCGTTTCGGCATCCGGCTTGAAGCCTGCGAGCACCCGGTGGGTGATCTCGAGGATGAGGTCCGGCAAAATCTGGGAAACCTCGTGGGCAAGGGTTTCCGATTGTGCCGCGAGATTCTTGAAAACGGCATCCTGCAACTGGGCGACTTCAGCGCGCTGCTCGGCGATCTGGTTGGTGAGGGCATCCGTCGCCTCTTGGAAACCCCGGTTGTAGGCCTCCTGGCAGGCGGCTTCATGCTCTTCGAGGCTCACGCGCGTATCCACTGGTTCCTCAGCAGCGGCAAGAATTTCCTGCACGATGGTGATGGCCACCGGCACGGCGGTGAAGTCGATCGCTTTAGCCTGCGGATTCACTGGAGTCCTCCTGGGAGATATCAATCTCTCCGGCTTCGGAGAGTTGCATGATCAGGGCGATGATGCGGTCCTGGGCTGCCTCAACATCCTTATTGCGGACGGGGCCCTGGATTTCGATTTCTTCCTTGAGTGACTCTGAAGCTCGTTTCGACATGGCGCCGAAGAACACGCTATTGACTGCCTCGGAGGCGTTTTTCATCGCAATCGCGAGTTCCTGCGTCTCCACATCGCGCAGCAGGCGCTGCACATCGCGCTGGGTGAGGGTGCTGATGTCTTCGAAATTGAAGAGACGCTTGCGAATCGCCTCGCCGAGTTCGGCGTTGCGCTCTTCGATGCGTCCGAGAAGGTTTTTGCTGAGTTCCTTGTCGAGGGATTTGAGGAGTTGTGCCGCAGCCTGTGCACCGCCGCGTTTGTGCATGCTGTATTGCTGCGGACCGGTGGAGAGGTGCTTGCCAAGGCTGCGGAGAACCTTGTTGATCAGTTCGCTCGAAATGGAATCCATCGTCCCCAGGCGCTCCACGATTTCCTCGCGGGCTTCGGGAGAGAAGAGCGGGATGATCTGTGAGACTTGGCGTCCATCGAGGTAGGAAAGAATGAACGCCACCGTCTGGGGTTGCTCATTTTTGATGATGTTGAAAATCTGCCGCGTATCCATCTGGCTGAGTTCGCGGACGGCATCGATCGAGTTGCTGGCTGGAAGTGCCCGCAGAAGGATGCTGGAAGCGGCTTGAGGTCCCCGGGCGGCCTCAAGGGCGCGCTGGGCAAAAGCCATGCCGCCGAGGGCCGTGGAGAGTCCATCGCCGATCAGGCCGCAAAATTCGTCGAGGATTTTCTCCTGCAACTTGAAATCCACGACATCCATCGTGGCCATCTCGCGCGCCACGGCTTCGATCTCCGGGTCGCGAAGTTGCTTCATCAGCTCGGGAGCCAGATCAGGGCCCACAATGATGAAAAACGCAGCGAGTTTCTGCGTTTTGGACATTGTTTCAAAATCAGCGGTAGGCATGGCTTAGGATTTGTTTTTGTCGATGAGCCACTCGCGGAGGGTGGCTCCCACATTTTCCGGTTTTTGGCGGATGAGTGAGTTGAGAAGTTCCGGTGACACCTTGAGATTTTTGGCGGCCGGTAGGAATGATGCGGGGTCCTCAGCGCCACCGATGTCCGGCAGTGCGCCCGCTGGTTGCGGTGTGTTGGTGTTTTCGTCCACAAGTTCGAAGGAAATCTCCTCGGGTTTCGCGCGGCGGAGCATGAAGAAGAAAATGGCGAAAACGATACCTGCGATGGCCAGAGCGGCAATCGGGCGGATCATTTCGACATAGCCGCCCACTTGGTCTGTGAGAGGCGAACCGGCCGTCACGGTGGATGGGAAGGCGACCTCTTTAATAGACACAAACGAGGCGGGATTTTCGTTCTTGGGAACTTCGATGCCCAAGGCATTGATCACCATGCTGCGCAGCTCGTTGATTTGCTCGGGTGTCCTTGGCGTGAGTTCACCGGTCTCGGAGGATTTCTCCGCCAGAAAGACAGCGGCGCTGATACGGGTGATTTCGCCTGGGTTTTTAACCGTGTTCGTGAGTGTTTTATTGATCTCGTAGCTTTGGGTTTTGGACGAGCGGGCAGTATTGCTTGACTTCGTGGGGCCTGAATTGTTCGGCTGGGCGGGCTGGGCGGCAGTATTTGCCGCGACTCCCGCGCCTTGGGCTGGTTCAGCATTGGTTTCGTTTGTTGAGCTGCTGTCTTCGATTGTCACCTCCTGGCGCGGCACCTGACCTTCCGGATCGAAGCGCTCCTGGGTCATGGTGGCGGCTTCCGTATTGATGGTGGCAGAAACGCGAACAACGGAATTTCCCGGTCCGAGAACTTTCGCGAGCATGGTCTCGACCTTGGAGGCGAGATACTCCTCGGTCTGCTGCTTGTATTTCACGACGCTTGCTGCATTGCCGAGTTGGGGATCGGATTTCAAATCCTCGGAAAGAACATTTCCGGCGTTGTCGATCACTGCGACATCGTCGACTTTCAGCCCCTCTACCGAACTAGCGACCAGCGAGCGAATGGAATTAACGGCCGCCTTATCGAGTTGGGTGCTTCCTGTGTCCACAAACACGGAGGCCGTCGGGCGGGAATCGGTGGTTCGCACCAAGAGGCGGCTCTCGGGGAGCACAACCATCACGCGCGCGGACTTGACTCCCTGCATCTGGGCCACTGTGCGGCTCAGTTCACCTTGGAGGGCGCGGGTGTAGTTCGTGCGCTGAACGAAGTCGCTGATGCCGAAATTACTGCGATCGAAGATTTCAAATCCAACGCCGTCCGCTGTAGGCAAGCCTTTCGCTGCCAGATTCATCCGGACGCGGTAGACATCCTTCGAATTCACGAAGATCGAGCTGCCTCCTCCACCGATTTGAAACGGGATGCTTTGGGCTTCGAGCTCTTTGACAACTTCGGCTGCTTCTTTTTCGCCGAGTTTGCCGTAGAGGAGCTTCATATCAGGCCGTTGGGCCCAGTAGAGCATGGCTCCGATGCCCAGAGCCACCGCCACGCCTGCGGCGGAAACGATGATGCGATGGGTCGGGCTCAGTTCGCTCCAAATTTTGGTGATCTGCTGGAGTGCTTGTTTCATCCTATCGAGACAACGAGGAGTTTTTTAAGTTTCACGGGGCTCAGACTTGAGCGCGCATGAGTTCCTGGTAGCTTTCCACGAGCTTGTTACGAAGCTCGACCATGAGGGTGAAGGCGACACTGGATTCTTGGCCAGCGATCATGGCTTGGTGAAGATTTGTGGCTTCGCCTGTGAGGACTTTAGTTTTCTCAGTGGCGGATGTTTTCATTTTGTCGTCCACATCAGTAACAAATTTTTTCATCATGTTGCCGAATGGGTCCGCGCCGCCGACTTGTGTTCCTCCGGCGGATAAACCAGCTTCTTTCAGCGAGTTGGTGCGCTCGATGTCGGGCTGGAAATTCCGCATGGTGAGCGGGGCTGTCATAGTAGGAATGTTGGAGGGGATGGCGGAGATATTCATATTTAAAGGTTTCTAAAAGGTTAGCGGCCGATGGAAAGGGCTTGGGTGGCCATCTGGCGCGCATTGCGCACGACGGCGAGGTTGGCTTCGTAGGAGCGGGTGGCGGTGACCATGTCCACCATTTCAAAAGGGATATTCACATTCGGCATGGCGACATTGCCGTCTTTGTCAGCATGGGGGTGCTCGGGGTTGTTGATGATTTCGCCGGGGTTTTCGTCGCGCTTGACTTCAGTGACCCGAACGCCCTGCATGTTCGGTCCAGCGGCGGCATCGAGGAATGATTCGAAAGCCACAATGCGGCGTTGGTAGGCTTTGCCATCGATACCCTTGGTCGTGTTGGCGTTCGCGATGTTTTGCGAAACAATATCGACACGCATTTTTTCAGCGTCGAGAGCGCTGCCGGTGATGCTGCTGGCGGAAATGACATTCATAATAAGCGGGTTCTTACTGGGGTTGCTTTAAAAATCAGGCTGGACGGCCGGTAATGGCGTGGCGGAGTTGCTTCAAGGAGCCACTGGCGAAGTCCGTCAAGACATTGAAATTCATCGTGTTTTTTGTGAGGCCGAGCAATTCGCTGTCGATCTGCACATTGTTGCCGTCCGCGCGGGTCGATGGGGTGAGCGTATCGACTTCGGTGCGGGGATTGGCCTCTGCAATTTTATCGGCGTCGCGTGTTTTGATGGTGGCGCGGAGTTGATCCTCAAAGGATTTGCTCAGATCAACACGCTTGTAGCCGGGAGTCGAAACATTGGCGAGGTTGCTTGCGATGGCTGCATGGCGAAGTGCCGAAACATCCATCATTTTTTTCACAGCGGTGTAATTGTCGCTGCTAAAGAGAGAGGCCACCATTTCCATGACTGAATGATTAGCAGAACCTGTGCCAGCTTCCGGAGGCCCCTTGAAATGGTAGCTGGGGTCATTGGGCGCGAAGGTGATTAAGGTCGGAATCTCTTTTCGGAGGTTGAAAGGCGGCTCCGCAAAACTCAAGCGTCAGGCGTGGCAGAAGATGCCATCACCGATTTTTGAAAACGGCAAAACTTGCCGAGTCGGTTTTTTTGTGGGGCGGTGTCCAGGAGTGGTTCGGCGGCTTCCGAAGGGATATTTGGGTCAAGCCAACCGAAGTCACGGGCGTGGCGGAGGAAGCGCATCGCTGATGGCCCAAAGGGCGCAGCGAGCAGGGTGCTCGCAAGGCAAAGGTCGACCCTCCAAGGATTCGCGCGCTGCCGCGCGGGTTTTGTAGCGGCGTCTCTGTGAGCGCCGGAGGAGCGCACATCCGCGCCTATGGACTTTGAAAAAGCGGAAAAAATCTGTGTTAAGCGTGAAGGGTCGCCTTCGATCCAGGGACGATGTGGAGTGAGCCGCCGGGTTCTTTCGATGAGGCCACTCCGCTCGGATAGGCGATCTTGGCGCTTTCAATGATGGAAACGGCCTTTTGCGCGGTCTCCTTGAGCGCTCCATCCAATTGGAAAATTTTCTCGGTTCCATCGGCCTTCTTAAGGGCCACATTTCCATCAGGCAGGAATTTCAGGTCGAAAGATTCTGCCCCTCCTTCCAGCGCCTTTGCGATTTCGGGTGATTGCAAAATTTTCTGCGACATCTGCTGGAGAGTCATTTCAACATCCGAGCGGCTTCCGATCCCCTCGGCGCTCAGGCGCTGCGTGTTTTTGTATTCCGGAGTGTTCGTGGCCTTGGCCAAGACCTGTGCAAAGGCGGCTTTCTTCATTTCCGCCACGCTCGGCGCCTTCTCGGAGGAGTTTCCGGCGATGCTGCCCAAAATATTGCTGCCCAGTTTGGCTGCCGTGATGGCGAGGAGAGGATTCATAGTGTTGTTGAGTGGAAAAGCAAATCCTATGCCATGGGCAAACTCAGCGCGCCACTGCGGCAGGCGGGGCGATTTGGTTGGCGGCTTGCTGGGTGGCCTGGGAAGGGGTTTGTGGAGTGGCTGCGGGTTTCTCGGTTTTCATTTCGCTTTTCAAGAAGGCGGGTTGGAGATCGCTGCCCGGGGCATTCTTGTCGAGGAGAGGGTAGAGGGCTTTCTCGGTTTTCTCGAGCCAGTCGAGATTGTCGAGACGCCATTGGGCCATGTCGCGGAGCGTGGCTAGGTTCATGCCGACCATCGCGTCACCTTCCGCAGTCGGTGCGCTGGCGGGGATTTTGTCGATGATGTAGCGGTAGGCTTCGCGGGCACGGGCGTGGTGACGGAGGCGCTCGAAGCAGAGGCCGATCTGATAAACGGTAGGACCGCGCCAGTTGGGGGCGTCGTTGAGTTCGGCGAGTTTTTGATAAACCGAGAGGGCACCGAGAGTGTCGCCGGTCTCGTAGAGTTCGTTGGCGATTTCGTTTCCGGTTTTGCGCTGCCAGTAGGCCCAGACGGCGGGTTTTTTCTTTCCGAATTCGCGACCTGCCTGCAGCAGTTTAATGGTTTCCTTCATGGCCTCCTCTTTGCGGCCGAGGGCGCGGAGAGACTGAATGCGGAGATACTGGGCCTCGGGAGCGAGGGGGCTTGCGGGGTAGGTGGCGAGGAAGCCTTCGGCTCCTGTGAGCGAGTTTGTGTATTGGCCGGAGAGATAGGAAATGTAGGCCGTGCGGAAGGCGACTTCGCTGGCCTCGGCTTGGCTCATTTTCACGAGCTTGAGGCGGGAGTAGAGTTCGGCGGCGGCCTTGTAGTCTCCCGCTGCAAAGTGCGTGTGCGCGATCTCCATTTTGGCGCGCAGGGAGGAGTCGGTGTATTCATCTCCGGTTTTAACCTGAAGTGCTGAGTAAAGGACGCTGTAGAATTTGTTTAGTGCGCTGGCATAGGCCCCGTTCTCGCGGTAGATCCGACCAAGCCTCAAAAGCGTGCCTGGAGCTTCTGGATCGCTGGGAAAGAGATTAATGAACTGCTCGTAAACGACGGCGGCTTTCGCGGGTTGTTTTTGTTTTTCCTCGAGATTGCGGCCCATGATCAAAAGCGCGTTGCGCTTTTGCTTATCGGGAGCTGAAAGTCGGAGGATTTGGTTGAATAGTTTTTCCGCTTGTGCCGGGTCGCCATTGTCCATGGCCATTTGCATTTCCTGCTCGAGAGCCTCCACACTGGCTTCGCTGGCCATGAGGCTGGGTGCATAGGCGGGATTTTCCTCCAACTCGACTTCCAAGGCATCGAATTCAATAGGTTCGGCCATGCCCGTCGGGTTTCCTGTGGGAGTCAGGCTGTTTTGGAGGGGAGGCGCGGCGTGGCTTTCCATCATTACGGAGCCAGCTTGGGCCTGCGGTGCGGCTTCGGGGGTGATTGGCGGTGGTGCGGCTATTTCCGCCTGGGCGGCGGCCGTGAAAACGAGCAGGGAAAGTCCGGTAAGGCGGCGCATGGTTATTCGACTGTGTAAGAGGTGCTGCTGACGGGTTGATTGGCCGTGTTGGCGGGCCGGAAAACAGTGTCAAAAAACGAGCCAAGAACGGTCTCGCCGGCGGGTCCGTCGCCAGCTCCCTGGAAGAAATCCTGAGTTTGTTCGTTGTTGATGAATTTCGGCGTCGTGCTGTCCACGACTTTGGTCTCGCTTGGGCTGCTGGAGGTATCTGCCAAGGCGGAGGCGGTGTCGTCGCTTTCTGGAATGTTGACAATGGTTTTTGGCAAAAGTGGCGGTTTGCGGCGTGAGTTGGTGTCCTGCGCGACACGCATTGGGGCTGGTTTCGGGAGCTTCTGTGGCATGGCAGAGGCTTGGGCGGCTGGCTTCTTCTTTGGTGCCGAGGAGCAAGAACTCAAGCTGAGCGATGTCGCGATGCAGACCAAGGCTAGAGTCACAAGACAAAGTCCGCGTCGAAACACGGCGGAAAATGTGGATTTTCGGTCGTTTGATGAGTTGGGGCGCATATGAAGTTCAATATGTTCAGCAACTCCCGTGCCATACGAAGAGCTGCCTGAGGTCGCCAAAAACCTAAAGAGAATGCCGACTCCGGCAAGCCGAAAGTTCCAATTCACTTGCCCTTGCAGCCGCCGAAGTCCTGCGGGCGCCCGGGCGTTTTTGTTGAAGGCATGAAAAATGCTGTGCATTCCGGCATGACATTCCGAATCCTTTGTCTCTTGGCTGCATTTTCTCTCGCGGCCTGCACGCAATCGACCTCGCGGTCGGTCAATGACAAACCCAATCGCTCCAGTCGCATCCAGCAGATTTCCCAGCCTACGATGTCTCTTCCGCCACAGGATCTCTCCGCCAATTCCGGAATCCGCTGGCCCGCCGGAATGCGCCGCTTGGCCGTTCTTCCCATCTACTCGACGCGCCCGATCGACCAGACCCAGCGTGACATGGATGGCATTTTCCGCGCCGAGTTGTCGAAGGTCGTTAAATACGAGATCGTTCAAGTTAGTCGCACCGACATGGCCTCCCTCATCAACCGCGAGGCGGTTTCCTCATCCGAGATCATTCCGTCATCGGTCATGGCCATGTTGCGCCAGAAATATGGTGCCGATGCCGTTCTTTTCACGGATTTTACGCTCTTCCGTCCATACCGTCCGATTGCGATCGGCGTGAGGTCGAAGATTGTGGATGTGAAAACCATGGAAATCCTCTGGATGGCTGACGGGATTTTGGATTCCGCCGAACCGGATGTTTCCGATCTGGCTACAAGCTTCTCAGAATCAGGCCTCCAAATGCGTTACATCAGCGACAAGATTCCCAAAGGCAAACAGCGTGAGCAGGGCAGCGGGAACCAGATTATTCTGCAAAGTCCGCGTCTCTACGCCGGATTCGTCGCCCACGAGGCCTTCTCAAACTTAGCCCCATCCGCGCCTCCGCAGCAATGAGCGCGCTTCTTGACCAACCCGCCTCCAGTAGCAATACGGCGGATTCCCTCGAAAAAAAAATCCAACGCCGCGCCTCGCATGAGATCAATGCCTCGCTGGCTCCCGGACTCATTCACGAGGTCAACAACATACTGACCGGCATTTATTTCAATCTCGAAGGCTGCCGGGAGATTCTCGACGCCTCGCATCCCCTCGCGGAAAGTGTTCAAGAAATCCAAGTCGGGGTCGAACGCATCAAGGAAGTCCTCGGCCGCATCACCCAAGTTTATCTGAACGCCGCCGAGCGCGAGCAGACATACCACGAGGCCCAAGCCCTCGTCGCAGGCCAAATCGACCTCTTGCGCATCGTTTTTCCCAAAACGGCCAGCATCACCCTGAAATCCCCCGAGGCGAGCCTTCACCTTTACATCTCGGAATACGCCTTCCGTGTCGCTCTTCTCACGCTGGCGTCCTGCCTGAGAGGACTCTATCCCGAGGGGAAAATCGACATTCCCATGGCGGTTCTGAGCCCGGAGGATTTGGCGAAAGCGGATTTTGTAAAAGCCGCGCCGGCGAGCAACTCCGTTGGCGTTTGCTTCCGCTTGCCTTGTGTCGCGCTTTCCGCTGTCGAAATCGACAACTTCCACGCCCGCGAGAATGATTCGGATCTTTCCATGGCCGCCGCCGAGGTTCTCGTTGGCGAAGCCGGCGGGCGTCTGCTATTCTGCAGGGGGTCGGATCCGCATACTTCTGAAGTCGTGATGGTCTTCCCGCTGCACAATCTCAACACCTGACAACTCTCCCGTCCCATGAACAAATCCTCCTACTCCATCCTCTCCATCGATGACGACCCGATTATTCTCAAGGTTCTTGAGGATCTGGTGACACGGGCGGGCTATCAATCCATGACCACCACCAGCGGCGAGGAGGCGCTGCACTTGGCGGTGGACCGCAAATTTGCCGTGGTCATCGCCGACCACAATATGCCGGACATGATGGGATCCGAGCTTCTGAGCCGTATCGCGCGTATTCAGCCTTCGGCGTCGCGTATTCTCATCACTGGCATCAAATCATTGGATGTCGTGACTTCGGCGGTGAACAACGGCGAGATTTTCCGCTTCGTCACCAAGCCGTGGATTTCCGCCGAGATGATCGCCACGCTCCATAATGCCGTGCAGCGTTACGAGCTCATCGAGTCCAACCGGGCGCTGGAAAAAACAACGCAGGAGCTGAATGAACGCCTCTCCGCAGCAAACCTCCAACTCGAGCGCCAACTCAAGGAACTCGAGGCGGGCAAAAAGGAAATCGACCTCTCGCACGAGGCCCTGAAAACCAATTTCAGCCGCTCCCTCGAGCTCTGCCAGCGCATCCTCACGACCTTCAATCCCCTCCTCGGCGAGCAGGCCAAGGCCGCCACGGGCATCTGCCAGCTCATGGCGCAGACCCACTACTTCAACGAGGAGCAAAAACATGTGCTCGATGTGAGCGCCAGGCTCTATGACATCGGCCTCACCGCCGTGCCGCACGGATTCATGTCCGCCGTCCAAAACAACTCGGAGGATATGTCGCCGGAGCTGAAGACCGTTTTTCAAAACCACACGATCCATGGCCAGACTCTGGCATCCTTTGTGGATTTGCTGAAGCCGGTGGGCGAGACCATTCGCGCCCATCACGAGCGCTTCGACGGCACCGGCTTCCCCGATGGCCTCGCCGGCGAAATGATTCCCTGGACCGCCCGCTGCCTTGCCGTGGTTGTGTATTTCGTCACTTGTGGACTTCCCCAGGAGCAGGCGGTGGACCGCATTCTCGAGCAATCCGGAACGGCGTTCGATCCAGATGCCGCCAGGCTTTTCCTCAAGTGCGCGCAGGCCACGCCGCTGCCGCGTCTCGTGCGGGAGGTGATGGTCGACGAGCTGGATGTGGGCATGCAGCTTGCGTCCGGCATCTATAGTCCCACAGGCGTTCTTCTCGTCGCCGAGGGCTATCATCTCGACGAAAACACCATTTTAAAAATCCGGAACTACAACAGCTCGTCGACGCTCCTTCGCCAGTTGCTCGTTTACTGCTGAGAACCGCGGCCCTCGAGCAGGCTGCCTACCTTCGAGATCAGGTCGCCCACGGAGAACGGCTTTCTCAAGAAGGCGAAGTCGGATTCGTTTTCCTTGGCGAGTTCTTGTTGGTCCGGGTAGCCCGAGGTCAGCAGAAAAACCGTTCCCAGCCGCTTCTTTTCGATCTTCCGAGCCAATTGAAGCCCGCCCATGCGCGGCATAACCATGTCGGTGAAAACCAAGTCCGGTGCGAATTTTTCACTGTCCTCGAAATAGGAAAGAGCCGTGGCCCCGTCATCCGCTTCGATAACTTGGTGTCCGAGGCGCTGAAGAACTGTGCGGGCGAAATTGCGGATCGCCGAGTCGTCCTCGACAAGCAGGATGGTCGCCGGGGAGGCGGCGCGCTCGGTTGTTTGTGTGCCGATGCGTGGCTGGGATTCCCGCACGCCGGGAAGAAAAATGTCCAGACGGCTCTGCGCGCTTGCGGGGAGTGACGGAATCTCGAGCAGGCCTTCATTCTCCTCAATGACAGATGCCGCAGTGGCGATGTTGCGGTTTTTTTCCAGTGTCTTGGAAACACTGCGGCCTGATCGCGGCGTGAAGGTCAGCGACACACAGGCATAGCTGCCCGGAGGAAGGGACTTTTGACCAACCATGCGGGCTTCATGGATGTTCTCCTTGGCGACTTGGATTTTCAGCTGGCCGCCTTGACTCATGGCCTCGCGGGCCGCCACGGCGAGGTTGATGAAAACCTGCTCGACCTGGCTACGGTCGGCCTGCACGGCAGGGAGGCCTTTTTCGAGTTCGATGAGCAGTTCGATTTGCTCGCCAAGAAGACGGTTCAACATCTTCACGACATCGTTCAAAAGCTCGCCGACATTGATGGAACCACGTCGGATGGCTGGAGGTTTGCTGAAGGCCAGGAGCTGATTGGTGAGCGAGGAGGCCCTGAGGGCAGCTTTTTCGATTTCCCGGACAAATTCTGTTAGTTCGCTCTTCTCTGGCATTTCATCCGTGAGAATTTGCGCGTAGCCGATCACCACGGAGAGCATGTTGTTGAAATCATGCGCCACTCCGCCGGTGAGCTTGCTGAAGGCCTCGGCGCGCTGCGAGCGGCTCAGGCGGGCTTCCATCTCTCGCAACTCCGTCACATCCGAAATCACCGAGCAAAGCGCGGTGCTGCCCGCCTCCGATGCGGCGATGAAGTAGCCCTGCTCGAGAAGAACAGTGTAGTGCCCACTTTTCTTGCGTGCCCGGTATTCCGCTTGAAACGGACCGCCCTCTGCAAGAACGCGCTCGATTTCCCGGCGGTAGGCCATGCGGTCGTCGGGATGGATGAGCAACATCCAAATTTCAAATTGGCCCGCGATCTCGTGCGGGAAAATGCCCAAAATCCTCTCCATTGCTCCCGAGTAGACGCTCTCGTCCGCAACGGTGTCCCACTCGCGCAGGATTTGCGTCGCCGATTGCATCGCGCCCTCCGTGCGCAACTTCCACTGCCGGAGTTGGCGCAGCTCCGCCTTCAAATCCTCGTCGCTTTGAACGGGAGCGGATGTGTTTGATTTGGCGTTTGGTTGATGCACAAGACGATTGACGAAGGCAAAGTAACCGCCAACCCGCTTTTCGCAAAAGGACTATTTTCCGGAAAGGAGGGCCTTGGCGTGCTTGCGGGCGGATTCCGCCTGTCCGCCCAGCATGCGGGCGATTTCGCTGATGCGCTCGGCACCGGCGGTGGATATCAGACTCGTCCGCGTGCGCTCGCCCGTGGTGTCCTTGGAGACCATGAATTGTGCAGCCGCCGCCGCCGCGACTTGCGGCAGGTGCGTGATGCAGAAGACCTGGTGCGAGGCGGCGAGCTCCTTCATCTTGGCCCCAACCTTCGCTCCGATCTCGCCGCCGACATTGGCATCGATTTCGTCGAAGATCAGCACAGGCACGCTGTCTTGCGCAGCCAGCGAGGTTTTCAGGGCCAGCATGACACGCGAAATCTCGCCGCTGGAGGCAATGGCTCGGAGCGGTCGCTCGGGCTCGCCGGGGTTCGGAGCAAAAAGAAAATCCACCTGCTCGATTCCCAGCGGAGAGGCATCTTCCAGTTCTTCGAAAACAATCGAAAATCCCGCCTTCGCAAATCCCAGATCGGCCAGATGCGTTTTGACGAGATCCGCAAGCTTGGGAGCCGCTTTGCGGCGGGCCTGCCCGAGCTGCTTGGCTGTCGAGTCGAGGGATTTCCGCGCCGCTGAAATTTCATCATCCAGACCTGCTCCCCGCTCTTCGCGGTTTTTCAACTGCGCGAGTTTCGCCGAGGCCTCCGCGCCAAAGGCGATCACCGCTTCGACAGTCGATCCGTATTTGCGCTTCAGATTCTGGATCGTGTCGAGCCGCGCCTCTGTGGCCTCCAGCGTCTTGGGATCCGCATCCAGCGCGCACACATAGCGGTCGACATCCCTCGCCAGGTCTTGCAGGGATTCAAAAATGCCCGCCGCCGCGCCGACCATCGGTTCAGCCTGGGTATCCAACCGCTGCAGTTCCCGCATCAAACGCGAAACATCCCCCCAGCGCGATGTTAGCGAATCCTCTGACTCCGAGAGTAGGCCTGTGAGGTCGGCGCAAATCGAGCATAGGCGGTGTGCGTTCGCGCCCGTGCGCTGGCGTGCGAGGAGTTGATCCTCCTCGCCGACTTGCAGCGCGGCTTCGTCGATTTCCGCGACCTGGTGGGTCAAAAGATCGAGCTCCCGAGCGAGGGCCTCGGCATTTTCCGTGAGGCGTTTCTTTTCCGCGGTGAGCTGCATCCACTCGCGGCGGCGGGCGCCATACTCGGTCCGCAGCGCCTCCGCTCCGGCGAAGGAATCGAGAACCAACATCTGCTGGTCTCTGGAAAAAAGGCTCTGGTGGTCGTGCGGGCCGTGCAGGTCGACCAGCAAGTCCCCGAGTTGCCGCAGGAGGGCCAGCGTGCACGGCGAGCCGTTGACGAATTGCTTGCCCGCTCCGGCCGTCGAGACCGTGCGTTTGATCACCAAGGCGCCGTCCTCGCAGGCTTCCGCGCCTCCCTCCTCGAGCACGCCATGCACACGCGAGTCTCCGGGGATTTGAAAAAGACCCTCCACCGCGCAGGCGTCGGCTCCCGAGCGAACGAGGGACTTCTCCGCACGCTCGCCGAGCAGCAGTTTCACCGCGCCGAGGATGATGGATTTTCCAGCGCCGGTCTCGCCGGTGATGGCGACAAAGCCGGAGGGAGGCTCCCAGAGGAGATCCTCCACGAGGGCCAGATTGCGAATGCGAAGAGATGCCAGCGTTGCGGACATTCGTCGACTATGCCACCCTCCGCGTCGAATTCCAAGCGATGCAACAGATGCAAATCACATTTTTAGGAACAGGGACCTCGCACGGGATTCCAGTGATCGGTTGCGAATGCGCCGTATGCAAATCCCGCGACCCGCGCGACAAGCGCCTGCGCACATCCATCCATGTCCGGACGCCCGGCTTTTCCTTCATCGTGGACACCACGCCGGATTTCCGCACCCAGTGCCTGCGGGAGGAGATCACCCGCGTCGATGCGGTGCTCTACACCCACGCCCATGTCGACCATATACTGGGATTCGACGACCTGCGGCGCTTCTGCGAACTGGAAAACAAAAACATGCCGATCCTCGCGTCTGCGCCGACCCTCGAAAGCCTTGCCCGCGTCTTCCAATACGCCTTCGACGGCTCGGCCAGGTTCCCGAACTACATCCGCCCCGAGCCCCGCGTGGTGGCTGGCCCATTCTCGCTCGGAGGGCTTGATATTGTGCCCGTTGAGTTGCCCCACGGTCGCATGACCACCAATGGCTTTGTCTTTGAAAAAAACGGCCGCCGACTGTTTGCCTACTACACCGATTGCGCCGAGGTGCCGCCTGCGGCTGAAGAAGCGGCGAGGGATGTCGAAGTGCTCGTCATCGACGCGCTCAGGCACCACTCACACCAAACGCATTTCACCGTCCAAGGCGCTCTGGAAGCGGCCCGCCGCATTCGTGCCCGCCAAACCTATTTCATCCACATGTGCCACGAACTCGGTCACGCGGAGACCGAGGCTGGCCTTCCGACGGATGTTCGACTCGCCTACGATGGTCTTCGCCTCGATTTCTAAACGCATCCTCCTACTGGCCTCGCTGCTCTGCCTCGCGCTCGCTAACGCTGCGGCGGGCGACAGCCTCTCTGCGGCCACTCTGGTTCTCTTCAACTCGAGCGACCCGGAGTCCGCGGAGCTTGCGCGCTACTATGCCGAACGAAGGAGCATACCACCCGCGCAGGTCGTGGGCCTCGCTTGCCCGGCCTCGGAGGAAATCACCCGCGCCGACTTCGAACGCACCATCGCCGCCCCGCTTCGCGAGAAAATGGAATCCAACGGCTGGTGGAAAACCGTGCGCCTCCCAAGTAACAAAAAGGCGGTTGTCGAGACATCGATTCGCTTCGTTGCCATCATGCGGGGCATGCCGCTCAAAATCGCGGCAGACCGCTCGATTCCACCCCCTGCGGATACGCGTAACATTCCGCCGGCGATCTCCTCGCGCAACGACGCTTCGGTGGATAGCGAGATTGCCGCGCTGGGCTTGAGGGACTGGACGCCTGCCAGTGTCGTGGAGAATCCCTACTTCGGCCGCTTCACACAGATTCTGGATGACTCGGTTTTTCCCGGAATGCTCCTCCCCGCGCGCCTCGACGCGCCCACCGGATCCATGGTGCGGGCCATGATTGACGACTCGATCATGGCCGAAAAGGACGGCCTCTGGGGATGGGCCTACATCGATGGCAGGGACATCACCAGCGGCGGCTATACGGAGGGCGATAACTGGATGCGTCATCTGGTGGAAATCCTCCGCCAGCGCGGTGTGCCAACGATTTTTGACAACCTCCCCTCAACGCTTGGAGACGACTTCCCTGTGACCGATGCGGCTGTTTATTTTGGCTGGTATGCGGGAGATGCAACGGGGCCCTTTGCGCGGCAGGATTTTCAATTCAAGCCAGGTGCGATCGCCGTCCACCTGCATTCCTACAGCGCCAGCACGCTTCGCAGCACGACGAGCAACTGGTGCGGTCCGCTCATTGCGCGCGGCGCGGCAGCCACGCTGGGCAATGTTTATGAGCCCTACCTCTCGCTCACGGCGAACTTGGATGTTTTTCAGGATCGGCTCATGAGCGGACTGACTCTGGCCGAGAGCGCCTACATGTCGATGCGCGCCCTTTCCTGGATGGGCGTGGTCATTGGAGATCCACTCTACCGGCCGTATGCGGTTTGGAATCAATTTTACGATCCGAGAAACCGTCCACCCAACCCTTGGTGCCGCTTCCGTAGCATCACACTCAATGCCAATGGCAACATTCTCGACGCCGTCCTCCCGCTTTATGAGGCGGCCCGCGAAACCGGCAACGGAATGTTCCTCGAGGCCCTCGGCGCGGCGCAGTTTGACGCCCGCAACGCCTCGGCGACTGTGCATTCTTTCCAAAGCGCGCTTTCTTTCACCACCGACCCTGCGGTGCGCCGCCGCTTGGATTTGGAGATCGCCGCCGCCATGCGGCGGGTCGCGGTCGCGGGGGAGACACCTCAGACGCCCGCCGAGCCTGCTCCTGCCATGCCGGATTCGCGCATTCCATCGGAGAATGGCGCGGCTCGGGATTCCTCTCTGGTCAAGCCCGCTCCCAGCCTACCCAAAATCCCCGCCGAAATTCCCAACCTGCCCTATCCCGACCTGTGAGAGCTCCCGACGGTTCCCGCTACGCGTCCGCCCGCGAGTCCTCGCGCCTCCACGAGGGCGTCGTCCGCCAGGGGGAGATCGAAATCCAGGCTCGCCTCTTCAATGGCGAATACGGCACGAAGTGGCAAACGACGGATGGCGAGGCCTTCGAGATTCTGCATTTCGGCGAGTGGAACCGCGAGGCCGGACCCGACTTCAAGGGTGCGGTCGTCCAATTTGAAAAATCCGGAGAAAAAACCGGCGATATCGAGGTGGACCGCGAGGCCCGCGATTGGGAACGGCACGGCCATGCCCTCAACGCTTCGTTCTCAGGCGTCATCTTGCATTTTTTTATCGAGGGCTCGCGCGAGCAGGCGTTCGCGCGAACGCTTGAGCACCGGGCCGTTCCGCAGGCGCGACTGGCGGTGGATTCCCCCGCCGACCCGCATGAAATCAAGCCTGCCGGGCATGTGGGGTTGGATGAAGCCTCGCGAATGATTTCCGAGGCGGCGGAATTCCGGCTTCGCAACAAGCACGCTGCCCATGCCCGCGCCGTCGCGTTGCATGGAGCCGAGGCCGCCATGTTCCATGCGATTGCCACCGGCCTCGGCTACAAGAACAACGCGATTCCGTTTCTCCTCGCCGCCCAGCGAGCCGGCCTGCGCCGCGCGGGAGGTGTCTCCGGCGAAGCCCTTCTCTTCGGCCTCGCGGGCTTTTTGGAGCCCCGCTCCTTCGATGATGCCGATGAGGTGACGCGCCGTTATCTCAAGCCCCTGTGGGACGAGTGGTGGACTATTCGAGATCCCATGACCCGGATCGTGCTGGATCCGAAAATATGGAAGCTCTCCGGCATCCGCCCATCCAACCACCCGCACCGGCGCCTGGGCGCTCTCGCGGCCATCGCCACCGGATTCGAGCGCCTGCGGAAATCCATGCGGGATTCTGGAGCGAAGGGATTCCGCGCCAGCCTCGAAAATCTCGATCATCCCTACTGGCGCCGGCATTGGAACCTCCGCGCCGCCGAACTCTCCAAACCCGTCGCCCTCATCGGCAGCGACCGCATCACGGATCTCCTCATCAACGCCTTCCTTCCCTCGCAGCGGCTGGACATTGCCCGCGCGGAACTCGACCACCTCCGTGGCCCCTATCCGAGCGGACGACTCCTCCGTGCCTGCGATTGGTTGGTTGGCAGTGTGTCACCAAAACTCATGCGCACAGCCAAGGACCAGCAGGGTCTCCTCCAACTTTATGCGGATTTTTCAGCCGTCTCTCCGCTGGAAGCAGCTTCAAAAATACTCAATGCCAAATAGAAATAAAATATTCTGGCATCCATCGTCCTCGTTGGTAAATCTTGACGAAAGCTAAAGCCTTGGTTGATCTTCCGCATTATCAATGAATCCGACACCAAAACTGCTCTGCATCGATGACAGTCACTTGGTTCAAAGCCTGGTGGCTCGGGAGTTGGAATCGTATGAGGTTGAACTCCATTTGGCCAGCGATGGCGTGGCGGGGTTGGATTGCTGCCTGCACGAAATGCCAGATTTGGTCATGCTCGACCTGAGGATGCCGGCAATGAATGGCATCGAGTTTCTCAAAAAATGGAAAGCCGAACTGGGTTTTGCCGACACCCGGTTCATCGTCATGACATCCGAGACCGGTCGCGACATCGTGGAGGAGGTTCTGCGTTTGGGTATCTCGGACTATATCGCAAAACCATTTTCTGGAAAAACACTTATCAGCAGGCTGTCGCAGCATGTTTCCCTAAGAAAGCGTTCGGTCCGCACGCCGATTCCCCACACGCAAAGGCTCTTTGCTTCCGCTTCCTCGGCTGCCGCTCCCGTCAAACCCGCCGCCGCTTCGGCACCTGAGTTGAACTTGCGATCCATACCGGTTCTCACGCGCAAGATCGAAGCAAACCACACCGAATCGGCTGAGGAGGAACACACATTGCAAGATGTGATTTCAAGATACCAAGTCCTTTTGGGAGCGGGGAATGCGTATTTGACCAGCGTTCTGGCCGAGTTGTTGAAGGAGGGGAAGGTTTATGTTGAATCCGAAAATTTTTCGGAACGAATTCAACTTAAAAATGATAGTGTCAAGCTTGATGCTGCCGCAGCCGCCTCGCTCCTGACGCGCTACTTCGAGGAGCAACGCTTGGAAAGTCAAAAAAATGCCGGCACCACGCAGAGGATCGTTTTGCACCGCCCATCCAGAAAAGCCCGTCCATCAAGTTGATCGCAATGTTTTTCCAGAAAGTAAGTCGCTCCAGGGAATGAGCCAATTGAAATATCTTCTCACCAACGAAAGTATCACCTTCAAAGGCGTCAGGCTCCGCCGCATCCGTGCCTTGAAGGATATCCGCTCGGACTTCGACGAGCTCATCCAATCAGGGTGCCTCGGCGGTTGGATCGAAAGCGAGGAGAACCTCTCGCACGCCGGTCTGTGCTGGGTGCATGCGGACGCCAAGGTGTATGGCAAAGCCCAGGTCTCCGGGGATGCGCGGGTCACGGATCAAGCCGTGGTCTGCGGAAACGCCATGATCTCCGGCCAGGCACTGGTGGCGGGTCAGTCGCGCATATCCGGAAATGCCCAGATCACCGGCCTCGCAAAAATCGACGGCAAGCAAGTCTCGGTCGCTGGGCGCGCCTGGGTGGGGGACTACGCTCAGGTGCGTGGCAGCGCCTGCGTGATTGGCGAGGCCAAAGTGGGCGATTGCGCCTGCGTTTCTCAAATGGCCGTCGTCACCGGCCGAACAAAAATCTCCGGCAATTCCCAAGTCTCCGGCGCGGCCCGGGTTCAAAACAAGGCCATCGTTTGCGGCGATCCCGAGGTGCGTGGCCATGCGCTCATTCGTGGCCGGGCAACGGTCGGCGGCGCCGCAGTGGTCGAAGGCGAAATGGTCTTGGGCGGCGCGGTGAATGTCGCAGGAACCGCGATTTTAAGCGGCAGTGAACGGATCGTGGGTTCGGCTCGAATCGGCTGAAGATTATTTCGCCGGCTTCGAAATCTCTTTCGAGCACGACCAGCGCACACCGACATGCCGCGTCTCCGGAAGGATGAACTTTCGGATTTCCACCTCCACCGAGGCGGCCTCAAATTCGCTCAAAACCACCTCGCCTATTTCCCGAGCGAGGGATTCGATAAGCCGTCTCGGCCGCTCTGTGGCGAGTTCCGAGACGCGCTGGCAGACGGCGGCATAGTCCACCGTGAGGGTGATGTCGTCCTGCATTTCAGCAAAATTCCTCACCGGCCGGATGCGGAGATCGATTTCGACTTCCTGAGCTTCGATCCGCTCCGCATCAGGCACGCCGATCCAGGTTTTGACCCGCAACGAATCGATAATGATCTCGCTCATAGTAACGGCCTGATTCTCATAAATCCTAGGTTGCAAGAAAAGCGTGCGAGACGCAAAAGCCAAGGTAGCATGGGCGTCCCGCCCGTGTTGACACTGATTTCCGACTCGAATTGGAGCACCATTTTTTCGTAGATCATGTGAGGTTGCCCCTGCCAAATGCCAAAGTAGGCGTTCCTCTCAAACTGGTTTTTGGTTTTCCTCATCCGCTTGCTTTCGCATCACAGCAACTGCTGCACGGCCGCGATGTCGCGGGCGATGATCGTCGGCTTTGCCGGGATGAGTTTTTCGATGCGGTCAAAGCCCGAGAGCACCGCCACATCAAGCACACCGCCGTGGCGGGCGGTTTCGATATCATGCACCATGTCGCCGACGAACATCGTCTCCTTCGGATCCAGCGAGTGGGTGTGCAGGATTTCGCGAATCTTTTCCCGCTTGTCCATGATCTCGGTGTAGGCGACCTCGAAATATTTCTCCACCCCGAGCCTCCCGGCTTGGATTTCGAAATGCGAGGTCTTGATCGTGCTCAGTAAAAAAGTCCGTCGGCCCGTGGCGCGGCAGAATTTTAAAAAATCCAGCGCTCCCGGCAGGAGTTCGATCCGGTCGTTCAAGCCCAAGAAAAACCGCTCGTAAAGCGCCTCCAAGCCCTCGGCCGTGGCGTCGGGCAGCAGATCCGCGTAGAATCCCGAAAACGGCAGGCGGAAATGCTCGCGGAATTCCTCCAGCGTGAGCGCGTCCCTCCCATACTCGGCAAAGATCAGGTTTGTCGCCTCAAGCACGGCGCCGAGATCGTCCGCCAGCGTGCCGGACCAGTCGAGAAGCACATTGCGAATCATCTTTCTTAAAAAATAATAGCCAACCGTGCGCCAATCACGAAGGCGTTCGGCGCCGAGTTGTCCCCGCCCGGATTCACAATCAGCTGGGCGTCCGGCTGCAAGATGCACCACGGGGCGAGCACGCATTGGTAGGTGGCTTCCAGAACCATCTCGGATACCGCACCGTCTCCGCCTGCCGCTCCGATATCCGCACGCGCATCGGGACTCAGCGCGGCAAAGCCATACGCCAGACCGAAAGAATCTTCGCTCCGACCGGGTATCAGGCCTTTGTAGGTGAATCCCATGTCAAAGAAGAAATCGACCACATTCCTGTCGGGCGGGGTGAATCCGGTGCGGCCGAAAAACCCAAGCCCCTCGTCGCTCTTGGGTTCTGCCTCCCCATTCTCGCGGAACAGCATTTGGTCGAGCACCAGATAATATCCCGAGTTGCCGGACGAGGTGGAGTCGGCCAGCGCGTCCGCATATTGACCGCTCTGAAGCCAAGCCCCCAGCTTCAAGAAACCGGGAAGCAACCGGCATTCATCCGCCTTGCCCCAGTAAAATTGCGCCTCGTTCATCCAGGTGAATCCATTTTGCGCGTCCAACCTCCAGCGGAATCCATAGAGGTTCACATCCTGCGCAAAGACATTTCCCTGGTAGGCTCCCGAGAGGAAAGTGAAGGAATCATTCGGCGAGTAGGCGAGTTGCACCCCGGGCGCGCCGACTGGAAAAGCCGCGCCGCCGTTCGGCATGTTGGAACCCACCAGTGCCGTCCAGCCGAATTCGGCATTGATAAAAAGACCGCCGTAATCGGAGACAAGAAACTCCGAGTCGGCTGTGATCTGGCCGATGCGCAGTGAGATTTGTTGATCCAGGAAATCCTGCTCCAGCCAAAGCTCCGCGCACCGCAGCGTATCGAATCCGGCAATGTTCGAAATCGTCAGAAAGTTGCCAACCAGATCCTGGCTTGCGTCCTTTCCGCTCAGCCAGAGCCATGTCGTGCTGGCTCTCGCCCCGTGCCAGCCAACGAGCTTTTCCAAGTCCAGGTCGGACCCGAAATCCAGCAACCCGGTGTAAACCGATCCCGTGCGAAGCCCGCCTGCCGTGTTTCCCCAGACCTCCGCCGTGTAGTTGGCAAAAAATTCCACGCCGCGATCCGACATTGCGGAGCCCTGCCCAAACCACTCGCCGGTCAGCGTCTCGCGCTGCAAAAACGGAGCCGAGGCGTCTTGCGGAGTCTGGTCCTGGGCGGTTGAAAACAGCGCCGTTGAAAGCGCAGCGCATAAAATAGAAAATAAGGTCTTCACCCCATTACCCTGTTTCATTTGGCGCGCGCAGGTCAAGGAAGGTTCGTTTTCCTTTTTTTGCGCGGCCTTCACAAAGCCCGCCGCATCTGTTTGACTCCTTCCCATGCCACGCGAAGCAACCATCCACCGCACGACTTCGGAGACCTCGATTCAACTCACCATCAACCTCGATGGCTCCGGTGCCTCCCGCATCTCCACCGGGATCGCTTTTTTCGACCACATGCTCACCCTCTTTTCAAAACACGGGCTCATGGATTTGGATGTCACCGCCAAGGGCGATATCGAAGTGGACTTCCACCACACGGTTGAAGACACAGGCATCGCGCTCGGGCAGGCGATCACGCAGGCGCTGGGCGACAAGGCTGGCATTCGCAGGTATGGGTTTTTCTATGTTCCGATGGATGAGGCCCTCGTCCGCGCGGTGGTTGATCTGAGCGGTCGTCCGTTTCTGGCCTACAACGCCCCCGAGCGTGTTTCGGCTATCGGTGGCAATTTCGAGTTCCAGTTGGTCGAGGAGTTTCTGCGTGCCATCTCCGTGCACGCCGGCATGAACCTGCATGTGGACATCCTCGCCGGCCGTGACGCCCACCACATGGCGGAAGGGGTTTTCAAATCCCTCGCCCGCGCGCTGGATCAGGCGACAGCGGTGGATTCCCGCGTTCAAGGCATCCCGAGCACGAAGGGTGTTCTGTGAGCGGGAAAAAACTTGGCGTCATCGATTACGGAAGCGGCAACCTTCGCAGCGTGTGCAAGGCGATCGAAGCCGCCGGATCGACACCCAGCCTTGTCACCGACCCCTCGGGCCTTGACTCGTTGGATGCTATAGTCGTCCCCGGCGTGGGCGCTTTTGCGCATTGCGCAGAAAACCTTCGCGCCACCGGCTTGTGGGATCCCGTCCGCGAGTGGGCGCTCTCCGGTCGTCCCTACCTCGGCATCTGCCTCGGCTACCAGCTCCTCTTTGAATCCAGCGAAGAATCCCCAGGCGTCGAGGGCCTTGGTGTGCTCAAAGGACGCGTCGTGCGATTTTCCGATGCCGCCCTCAAGGTTCCGCAAATGGGTTGGAACACGCTCTCGAAAACCTCCGGTCCGCTCTACAACGGCCTCTCCGGCGATGTTTCCATGTATTTCGTGCATTCCTACTATCCCGTGCCCACTGACTCCTCGTTGGTGAGTGCGTGGAGTGACTACGGCGTTTCCTTCGCCGCCGGGGTCTCCTCGGGTGCCCTGCACGCCGTTCAATTCCATCCTGAAAAAAGCCAGTCCGCCGGACTCGCCCTGCTTCGCAATTTTCTTTCGACACTATGATTCTTCTGCCCGCGATTGACCTCATGGGTGGTGAAGTCGTGCGCCTCAAGCGCGGACTCGCCACCGAGAAAACCGTTTATTCCTCCGACCCCGTGGCCTTCGCCAAAAAGTGGGAGGACTCCGGCGCCGACTGGCTCCACATCGTCGATCTCGACGCCGCCTTCACCGGCGAACCGCAGAACCTCGATGCCGTTGCCAAAATTTGCGCCGCTGTGAAAGTGCCCTGCGAACTCGGCGGCGGTATGCGCAGTGTCGAAAAAATCCAAGCCGCCTTCGATGCCGGCGTGAGCCGTGTCATCCTCGGCACCAAGGCCTGCCAATCCCCCGAAACCATCGCTGACATCTGCTCCCGTTTCGGCGGCCAGCGCATCGCCGTCGGCATCGACGCCCACGGCGGCAAGGTCGCTGTGAAGGGATGGACCGAGACCACAGGCACATCAGCCACCGATCTCGCCCTCGCCGCCCAACAAGCCGGCGCGGGAACAATCATCTACACCGACATCGCCACCGACGGCATGCTCGAGGGCCCCAATTTCGCCGAGCTGGAAAAAATGCTCTCCATCCTCACTTGCAACCTCGTCGCCAGCGGCGGCGTCTCCTGCGCCGACGACCTGCGCCGCCTGAACACCATGCCCGGCCTCTACGGAGCCATCATCGGCAAAGCCCTCTACGACGGTCGCATCACAGGCAACCTCCGAACCATCCTCGAAAACTAAAACTCCGCCCCGCCCTAATGCAGGAGGGGAGCACGGTCGTCTCGACCGTGAAAGACACCGGCGCCGCAACCTCAACGCCCACCGCCCACCGCTGCGCAGCTGCAGATCAATGGGAGGGCCATCCTCCGGCATGGCCCAAATATCAAACACGTAAGGTGTGGAATGACAGCCAGACACCTCCCCGCCAAAACAGCCTTCTGCACGCCCGAGACGGTCATGCTCCTCTCGAACGTCGCTACGCGGCTGAAAAATGGGTCATGCGAGGACGATGAACCCTCCCAAGATACGAAGCGCGCTGCCGCGCGAAAGAGGGGAGCACGGTCGTCTCGACCGTGAAAGACACTGGCGCAGCAACCTCAACAATAACCGCCCACCGTTCAGCGAATAAAAATTCCTCTCAACCCGACTTTCCCTTTTGCAAGAGGTTGCGGAAGCCGTGCGAACGGCAGCGGGCGGGGATGCCGCGTTCTCCGGTTTGGATCATCCAGTGGATCATGCCGATGCATTCGCGGATCATAGTGCTCACATCCGCGACAAGGCCTGTTTGATCAGGCTTTGAAGCACTCAGGTAGGCTGTGCCAATTTTCGTGCGCAGACTCTTCGGTGCTGATTTTAGCCAGCGGATGGGTTCTTCTTCATAGACCACGATGCAGTCGGGTTTTTCCTTCTCGATCCACTCGAGAAATCCCACGCGGTTCCAATTTTCCGGTGGCAAGGGCTCCACATACTGCGGAGCGGTATCTCGTCGAAGGTGGAGGAGAAGGGCCGCTTCGGGGATGTTGCGCATGAAGTAGCGGCGGCGGGCATTGAGCGCGAGGCCGATGCGGCGGCGGCCCTTGGCCCCGAGCAGCTCGAAGAGTTCAGAACAATCCTCGAAAAAGAGCCTTTCCACCCGGTGCAAACGCGGATTCCGGAGAGTGGTTCCAATCTCGATGGCGGAAAATTTCCCCCAATCCATATCGATGCGGGCCTCGTCGGCAAGAGTCATTGGACCAACCAGGATGCCGCGGATGCCGCGCATCCAAAGTTTTTTTCCCAACTCGCGCGTGGCAGCAAGCTCCGGGGGAATCACAAAGGTCTCGAGTTCGCATCCGAGCAAATGCGCCGCCGCCGCCGCCTCGCGCCTCATCTCGAAAAGCCACGGCGCACGGGCATCGGGTTTCGCGCCAATAGGTATCTCGGACAGAAACACAATGGTCTCGCGGGGAATGATTGCCTTGCGCCGCGACCTCGCCAAAACATGCCCGATCTCCGGATCGCGAATGTAGCCCAATTCGGCCGCCGCGCGCTCGACAACCTCTCTGGTCGACGCGGGAACGCGGGCCAAGCCGCGCAACGCCATCGAGGCGGTGGCGGGGCAGACCCCCGCGAGTTCGGCGACATTTCTCAAGCTGGGCGGGCGGGTATTCATGATGGCTTTGCTTGTGAAATGATAAGGTCAACGCATCAAACAAACAAATCACAAAAAACCCGCGCCGCAGCGCTTCGTCTTTTGGAGGGTCAACATCCGGCTTGACCCAATACTGAAACGTTCCGCCACCACGCCGCCTCGCTCCCATCAAGCCGCGCGCCTGCACGACCGAGACGGTCATGCTCCCCTCGGACGCCGCTTCGCGGCTGAAAAATTGGTCATGCGAGGACAATGAACCCTTCCAAGTTGGACGAAGCGCGCCGCCGCGCGAAAGAGGGGAGCACGGTCGTCTCGACCGTGAAAGACACTGGCGCCGCATTTGCCAAAATCGTCACATTCCTCCCTTTGACCCTGTGCGCGTGGTTTCCAAAGCTCTCGTCCATGCCGTCTCACAAGGCCACGATCCACCAACCTCACGACAAGCTCGTCAAATCCACCTTTTCAGACCCCGACAACGCCCGGGCCTTTCTGGAAGGCCACCTTCCGCGCAAGCTTGCCCGCCGCATCGATTGGAAGTCGCTTACCCTCGTGAGCGGCAGCTACATCGAACCCGAGTTCAGCATAATTAACCACAGAGGACACAGAGATCACAGAGAATGAGTTGCTTGCAATTCCATAAGCATTCCATGTTCTGTGTTACTTCCAATGTTGCTATGATCCTCCTGTAAATCCTGCCAATCCTATCTAAAAATCCCTTTTCGGGCTATAGTCACTACGCAACCCGCAACTCAGTAAAAACGCCATGTCACTCGCCGAACAATTTCGCCAAGAAGGTCGCCAAGAAGGTCTGATCTTCTCCCAGCAACAAGCCATCCTCGAAGCGTTGGAAATCCGGTTCCAACGAATCCCAGAGGGCTTGCGTGAGGAAATCGAGTCGATCAGCGACTTCAAGAAACTCGCCCACCTCCACCGCGCTGCCATCATCATCACCGACCTCGAATCCTTCGCGGCCGAGCTCTAGGCCTCGCGCGGCAGCGCGTAAATCCTTGGAGGGTCGACCTCCGGCTTGACCCAAGAGTGGAAAGCTCCGCCACCACGCCGCCTCGCTCCCATCAAGCCGCACGCCGCCACCTCATCGGTGTCCTCACGCCGCCTCGCGGCTGAAAAATGGGTCATGCGAGGACGATGAACCCTCCCAAGATTCGAATCGCACTACCGCGTATGCAAGGGTCGGCGCGCCGTCGCTGACCCATTTCCGCAGCAACGCTGCCATTGCATCCAGAAGAAACGCCGCTTTTCTCCAACTTGGAGCGCTTCGAGGAAATAGCCGGTGACGGCGCGGTAGCAGGCCCGTAGCAGGTGCGGGAATAAAATTGGCGGTGGATGTGCATGAGCAAGACAAAACAAAAGATTGCACTTTATGCAATGTTTTGTAGAGTACATGACATGCAGCCGTTGAAGCAACTTACCCAGGCACTGCGCATCCTCGCGGACCGGGAGCATTGTGTCTTTGCACCATCTGACTTGGCGGCTGCCGTGCCAGAGTGTGACCAGTTGGCGGTGCTGTTGTCGCGAGCTACGAAGGCGGGTCTGTTGAAGCGGGTCTGTCGTGGCATTTATTTCTATCCCGTGCCGGACTATTCGGCGGGGCATCTGCTTTTTCATGCCGCCGCACGGCTGCGGGCGGGTGAGTTCAATTACCTCAGCCTCGAGACTGTCCTCAGTGATGCCGGGGTTATCTCGCAGGTGCCGATGAACTGGATCAGCCTCATGACCTCCGGTCGCAGCCATGTGGTGGACTGCGGGGACTACGGCCACATCGAGTTTGTGCACACGGCCCAGCGTCCTGACGATGTGAGCGATGCGCTGACCTATGATCCGGAGCGTCATCTCTGGAGAGCGTCTGTGCGGCAAGCCCTGCGCGACATGAAAGCCACGCGCCGCAGTATGGAACTCGTGGATGAGGAGGTGGCGCGTGAGCTTGTTTGACCAAGTGGTGAACGAAGCGCTGCGTTCCAGGGCCGAACTCACCTCACTGCGCCCCGTGGTGGAAAAGGAACTGCTGCATCACGACATCCTCCGCGAGATGAGCGAGGCCGGCTTGCTCACCGGACTTACCTTCATTGGTGGGACCTGTCTGCGGGCCTGCTACGGCTCTTCACGACTCAGCGAGGATCTCGACTTCACTGGCGGAAGTGACTTCCAGCGGAGCGATCTGGCCGAACTCGCCCGAGTGCTCGTGGATCGACTACAAACCCGCTACGGCCTCCCTGTTAGCGTCAGTGAGCCTGTCAAAACCGGCGGCCAAGTTTCCACCTGGAAGCTGACCATCGAGACCCGCCCAGGCCGGAAGCATCTCCCTGCGCAACGCATCCACCTGGATATCTGCGCCATCCCCAGCCACGACCCGCGCCCGATGATGCTGCGCAATCTCTACGGCATCGACCTCGGCACCTCGGGACTCATACTTCAAGCGCAGAGCCGCGAGGAAATCCTGGCCGACAAAGTCATCGCGATCGCCTTCCGCGAGAACCGCATCAAAAACCGCGACCTTTGGGACATTGCCTGGCTCATCCAGCAAGGCATCGAACTCCCCGTCCAGCTCATCCCGTTGAAAATCGGTGATCACCAGCGGGAACCAGCCGAGTTCACTGCCCTGCTCAAAGATCGAATCGCCGCCCTCAAGACCCAGCCCGAATTGCGCGATGAATTCATGAAGGAAATGCGCCGCTTCCTGCCCGCCGCGACCGTGCGCGACACGATCGAAAAGGAAGCGTATTGGGCCTACCTCACTCAGTTGGTGGACGACCTCGCTCGGAAGGCCAT
This sequence comes from Terrimicrobiaceae bacterium, assembly GCA_044369905.1. Lineage (GTDB taxonomy): Bacteria > Verrucomicrobiota > Verrucomicrobiia > Chthoniobacterales > Terrimicrobiaceae > UBA967. The sequence continues at coordinate 58,625 of JBILWM010000005.1, forward strand.
GTCGGTCTTGAAAAAGGGAAAGTAATCGCAGCCCAAGAAGCTGGGGCCGACTTCCGCGGCAACGCCGCCATTGCATCCACTAGAAACGCCGCTGCGCAGCTGAAAAATGGGTCATGCGAGACGATATCCCTAAGTTTCAAACTCGCTTCCGCGCGGGTTCTGTAGCGGCTGTCTATGACTGCCGAATCGGAGCCAAAAATGATTCTGTCATCAATCATTCTGTCGAACCTTTGCGCTCCAAATTGCCAAAATCGTCACAATCCTCCCGTTGACGCCATTTCGGCCGTTTCCAATGATCTGCCCCATGTCTCGGTCTGAGAATCCTCTCCACCAACCTCACGACAAGCTCGTCAAATCCACCTTTTCAGACCCTGACAACGCCCGTGCCTTTCTGGAAGGTCACTTTCCGCGCAAGCTTTCCCGCCGCATCGACTGGACCTCCTTGACCCTTGTCAGCGGCAGCTTCATCGACCCGGAATTTGCCGCCACCTCAAGCGACCTCCTCTTTACCGCGAAAATCGATGGCCAACCCGCCTTCCTCTACATTCTTTTTGAGCATCAGAATCAAGAAGACTCGTTCATCGGCCTGCGCCTGCTCACCTACATGGTCCGCATCTGGAAGGATTGCCTCCGCACCAATCCCGGCGCCACGAAGCTCCCGCCCATCCTCCCACTCGTTCTCGCACAGGACAACAAACCGTGGAAAAGTTCCACCCGCTTCGCCGACCTCATCGACATTCCCGAAGGAGCAGGGGACATCAAAAAACACATCCCAGATTTTGAATTCCAGCTCGTGGAGTTGTTCCGCATGCCCTTCGAGAAAATCCTCGGCACGCCGATGGGCATCCTCGCGCTGCGCGCTTTGAAAGCTGAAAAACTGCAGGCCCTGCTGGACGACATGGTCTGGGATGAATCGTTGCTGATCCAGTTGCCATCGGCCTCCTTCGAGATGCTGATGCGCTACATCCTAGACCGAGACCTTGACAAGCCCACCTTTCGCAGAAGATTAGAAACACTACGCAACCCGCAAATCAGTAAAAACGCCATGTCACTCGCCGAACAATTCCGCCAAGAAGGTCGCCAGGAAGGCCATCGGGAAGGTGTCCTCAAAGGTCGCCAAGAAGGCCATCAAGAAGGACTGATCTTCTCCAAGCAACAAGACATCCTCGAAGCGCTGGAAATCCGCTTTGAGCGGGTTCCAGAGGGCCTGCGTGAGGAAATCGAGTCGATCAGCGACTCCAAAAAACTCACGCACCTGCATCGCACCGCCATTACCAGCGCCGACCTCGAATCCTTCGCGGCGGAGCTTTAAACGCTGAGCGGCAGCACGATCGTTTGCATGGGTAGGGTTGGCGCGCCGTCGTTGACCCATTTACGCGGCAAAGCCGCCATTGCATCCAGCAGAAACGCCGCTGCGCGGCTGAAAATTGGGTCATGCGAGGACGATGAACCCTCCCAAGTTACGAAGCGCGCTGCCGCGCGAAAGAGGGGAGCACGGTCGTCTCGACCGTGAAAGACACTCGCACCGCAATCTCATCGATGTGCGAAAAACACTGCTTCGCTTGTTAGGATACCTGGAAACTCAGGAACTCGAAAGAGAACAGCAGTCATCAATTTGATAACACGAGTTGTCTCCGAGAGAACAGCGGTCATCGATTTGATAACACGAGTTGTCTCCGAGAGAACAGCAGTGATCGATTCGATAACACGAGTCGTCTCCGGGAGAACAGCGGTCATCGATTCGATAACACGAGTCGTCTCCGGGAGAACAGCAGTCATCAATTCCATAACACGAGTCGTCTCTGGGAGAACAGCGGTCATCGATTCGATAACACGAGTTGTCTCCGAGAGAACAGCGGTCATCGATTTGATAACACGAGTTGTCTCCGAGAGAACAGCAGTGATCGATTCGATAACACGAGTCGTCTCCGGGA
>JBILWM010000055.1:0-19592 GCA_044369905.1 Terrimicrobiaceae bacterium
GATGGACGGGGGTGTTTTGGTTTTTTCATAGCCTGCCAAGTGGCAGGTTTCAAACATCCCGTCCATCTCTCCTTGAGGTGCATTTTTTTCCTCTATGGGATGCCTGTGAAACAAAATCCTACAATGCAGCCATCCGCCTTGGACAATTCAGGCCGTTTGAGCGTGAGGAGATTGTTATCTGCTCTTACCAGTTTGCACGGAATAAGGCGTCGGATGTCGCAAACACACCTTGGGATCTTGTCGTGATCGACGAAGCACACAGACTTCGTAATGTTTACAAACCTTCGAACATCGTTGCCAACACGCTCAAGCTGGCACTTGCAAAGAAGCCGAAGATTCTCCTCACAGCAACTCCACTCCAAAACTCGCTTCTGGAGCTTTTTGGGCTCGTCAGTTTTATCGACGACCACACTTTTGGAGACATCAAGAGCTTTCGGGATCAATTTACCAACCTGAGTCAGGAGCAGGTTTTCCAAACCCTCAAAGCGCGGCTACGGCCCATTTGTCACCGCACTCTTCGCAGGCAGGTTACCTCTTACATCCCGTTCACAAAACGCCTACCGATTCTGGAAGAATTCACACCAGAAGAAAGCGAAGATCGTCTCTACAATCTGGTCTCGGACTATCTACGCCGCGAGAATCTCCAAGCTCTCCCAGCAAGCCAGCGCTCTCTCATGACTCTTGTGCTGAGGAAACTTTTAGCATCCTCCACTTTTGCCATTGCTGGCGCCCTTGAATCCATTTCCAGCCGCCTGCGAGCTAAACTTCAGAAAAAGGAGCCTGCTGAGCCACTCGAGGAGGAGCTCGATAAAGATTATGAGGCCCTTGATGAAACCGCCGAAGAATGGGGTGAGGACGATACTGCGGAGCCGCTCAGTGACGCAGATCGCGCTGCCATTGAGGCAGAGGTAGCTGACCTAGATAGCTTCGCCAATCTCGCTGTCTCAATCAGCCATAATGCGAAGGGCAAAGCTCTCCTCAAGGCGCTCAGCATCGCTTTTGCCAAAGCTCTGGAAATTGGAGCTGCCGACAAGGCGATCATCTTTACCGAGTCTCGCAAGACTCAAAATAATTTACTTCGAGTGCTCGGTGGTAGCGAGTTCAAGGACGGCATCGTTTTGTTCAACGGCTCGAATACCGATGACCAGTCCAAGTTGATTTATTCAGCGTGGCTGGAAAAACATTCCGGCACGGCTCGAATATCGGGCTCCAAGTCCGCTGATATGCGCTCTGCACTTGTGGATTATTTCCGTGAGGAAGGCCGAATCATGATTGCCACTGAAGCCGGAGCTGAAGGGATCAATCTTCAATTTTGCTCCCTGATCGTGAACTACGACCTCCCTTGGAATCCTCAGCGTATCGAGCAACGAATTGGCCGATGCCATCGCTACGGCCAGAAACACTATGTGGTGGTGGTTAATTTCTTGAATCGAAAAAACGAGGCAGACCGCCGTGTGTATGAATTGCTGTCCGAAAAGTTCCAGCTCTTCGAAGGCGTCTTTGGTGCAAGCGACGAAGTTCTTGGTGCTATCGAAAGTGGCGTTGATTTTGAAAAGCGCATCGCGGACATCTACCAGCGCTGCCGCAAGCATGAGGAAATTCAAGGTGCCTTCGACCAGCTTCAGCTTGAGCTTCGCTTGGAGATCGATGAGTCGATGACTCGCACTCGCCGCCAGCTGCTCGAAAATTTTGATGACGAAGTTCGCGAAAAGCTTCGTGTCCGGGCTGATGCCTCCACAGCCTCCCTGAACCGCATTGAACGCACGCTCATGCAGCTCACCGCCCACGAACTGAATAGACACATCGAACTCAAAAACGATTCCTCCTTCATCCTTCATACTTCACCCTTTCCTGACATGCCTCTCGGTCTCTATGAGCTCCCGCGCAGAACAGGCGAGGCCCACCTTTACCGCCTAAACCACCCGCTTGCAGAGGCCATCGTCAATCAAGCCAAGGCACGCCAGCTCCCTGTCTCTGAAGTCTGCTTCAACTATCAGGAATACGACGGCATCATAAGTATCCTAAAGCCGCTGGTAGGAAAAACCGGCTGGCTTACACTCGCCATTTTTACCGTAGAATCACTCGACCAAGCGGAGGATCATCTCATCTTCGGTGGACTTGCAGACGATGGCACTGCACTTGATGAGGAATGCGCTGCCCGTCTCTTCAACCTTCCAGCCAAAACGATCGAACCCTCTTTCAGTCTCGCACCCTCTTCGCTTCAGGTTTCCATTCAGCAAAGACAGGCTGCTATCCAGCGCACGGTCTCTGAAAGAAATGCCCGGTTCTTCGAGGCTGAAGCCGAGAAACTCGACGGTTGGTCTGACGATCTCAAGCTGGGCCTGGAACGCGAGATTAAGGAAATGGACAGGCTGATCAAGGAAGCCCGTCGTGAGACCTCCACTGCGTTGACCCTTGAGGAGAAACTCGCGGGCCAAAAGCAGATCAAAACCCTCGAATCCCAACGCAACGAAAAACGCCGCTCTCTCTTCGAAGCACAAGACCGGGTGGACCACCAGCGGGAGGAGCTGATTGCCAATATCGAGGGAAAGCTCACTCAACGAAGCGGCCTCACCGAGTTGTTCACCCTGCGATGGAGCCTCGTTTAAAAAGTATTCATCCAGTGCCCAATTTCTTTCCTGCGAAAAACCCGCTATCAAAAACACCCTCTTCAATTCTGATAAATATTTAAATCAACAAAAATTTGTTGATTGTTGATTTTATATGATCCATTCACTCGCTATTCGGAACTTCACCTCTTTTCAGGAAGAGACTCTGGTAGAGTTCACCGTAGGCCCGAAGGCAGGGGACCGTGAGATCTTCCTTCCTTCTACCCAGCCAAATGTTCGGGTGAATGCCGTGACGGGAGTCTTCGGGGCCAATGCCTCGGGAAAGACCAATCTCCTCAAGGCCATTGCATTCCTCCGCTACTTCATCCTAGCGTCCGCCTCGGATCAGCCAGACAAGGAAATTCCTATCGAGCCCTTCGTTTTCGTGCCGGAAGAGCAGGGCGAATCCAACCCGATTGTTTTCGGGCTCGAGTTCGAATTTGAAGATGATCCTTACCGCTACGATCTGGAGCTCACTTCCAAGAGAGTCCTTTTTGAGTCGCTACACAAAAAAGAAGCCCGCTATCGCTACCTCTTCGAGCGCCGCTGGGATGCCTTGAATGGCAAATATGATTTCAAGTTCCAAGACATCGGCCCATCCCGGCAAATCGCCCTTCGTGAGAATGCCTCCTTTCTCGCCTCAGCCGTTCTTCAGCAGCACGAGTTTGCTCAAAAGATTTCGCACTATTTCCAGCAGCTCTATGTGAATATTCACTATCTCGGCCGAATGCAGAACCACGATCCCGAGGTGGGAAATGTCCTTGGCGCAGCCGATTTCTTCCACCAGCGAGGGGATTTACTTGGCACGGCCGAGCGGTATCTGATCGGCGCGGATCTTGGCATCGCGAAGCTCAAGATTGAAGAGATCAAGCTCCTCAATCACGAGGGCAAAGAAGAATCCGCCCCCTTCCCGACTGTGGAGCATCAGGTTGCAGGTCGCCCCTACATCCGCCCCCTCCTGCAAGAGTCTCGCGGCACCCAGGCGCTTTTTGTTCTGCTTCGCTACATCTTGCCGGTCCTCGAGTCGGGAGGCGTTGCCGTGATCGACGAGTTCGAGACTGGCCTGCATCCCCACATGGTTCAGGCCATCGTTCAGCTTTTTTACTCTCAAGAGCACAATCCTAAGCACGCTCAGCTGATCGCAAACTTCCACTCCGACTACCTGCTCCAAGAGACTCTTGAGAAATACCAGATCGTCCTCACCGAGAAGAACCCCAAGACTCTCTCCTCCGAAGCCTGGCGCCTTGATGAGGTGAAAGGCGCCCCCCGCAATGAGGCCAACCACTACGCCAAGTATCACGCTGGAGCCTACGGCGGCATTCCGAACCTCTGAGCCCTTTCCATGTCCCGCTCGAATCCCACAAAACGCAAACCACGCACTACGCGGCACACCACGCTCATCGTGGTGGAGGGAGAGAGCGAGGCAGTTTTGATCAAGCATATCAAAAACCATTTCGGGCATGATGCCGGTTCCCGCATCATGGTGAAATCCGCTTCCAGGAACGGGGATGCCGTGCTGAAGACGGCAATCAATAGCTTCGAGGCCTTTGATCGCCGAGTTGCCATATTTGATGCCGACTGGCAACCTCAGGAAAAACATCTCCAAGCCGCCCGGCGCAGGAAGATTGAGATTCTCACCTGCTCGCCTTGCCTCGAAGGTCTTCTCTTGGAAGTTTTGGGAGAAAAGCCCGCCAGCACTTCTACGGAGTGCAAGCGACGCCTGAAGCTGCAACTCGGAGAATCCTCACTTACCAATCCGCAAACCTACGAGCGCCATTTCCTGCCTTCGCTGCTAACCTCCCGAGCTGAGAGTCTGAAAACGCTCCGTGACCTGCTCGATCTTTTCAAGGCACAGCTTTAGAAACTTTCCATGTCTGCAAAAAAACAAAAACTCGAAGGCTGGGCCGACGACCTCAAGCTGGGCGTCAAAAACAAGATCGAGGAGGTGCGCCGCGCTGCCACCACAGCGCTGACATTGGAGGAAAAGCTCGCCAGTCAGAAGCACATCAAGACCCTCGAATCCCAACGCAACGAAAAACGCCGCTCGCCCTTAGATGCGCAACAAGGCGGACCTTCAGCGGGAGGAGCTGATTGCAAAAATCGAAGGAAAGCTTACGCAGAAGAGTGGGCTCCAGCAGCGTTTTACGATTCGTTGGAATCTTAATTGAACTCTGATACAAATTTTCTATGTATATCCACAAAGTCACACTCCGAAACATTCGCGGTTTCGAGACGCTAGATTTTGAACTCGCCCGCCCGGATGGCAGCTACGCGGGTTGGACGGTATTCACGGGCGATAACGGTTCGGGTAAGAGCACGCTCCTCAAAGCGATTGCAGTTGGACTTCTCGAAAAGGGCACGGCGCGTTCATTGCAAACCAATTTTCACCGCTGGATTCGGGATGGTTCCGCGCCCGAAGAATCCTCTATTCAGCTGGAAATTGTGCGGAGCGAAAACGACGACCGCCTCAGCGATTCCGGCCAAAAACCTTCTTGCGATCCATTTCCAGCCAAGATTCTTCTTAAGAACGGCGGTAAAGAGACCAGCGTTGAATCCATTATCCCGCCCAGCAGACAAAAAAACTACAAAATTCCCGACCGCACTATTTGGTCGCTCGATGCGAATGGTTGGTTTTCCTGCGGCTATGGTCCGTTCCGCCGCGTGTTCGGCGCGTCTCCTGAAGCCACCCGGCAAATGGTCTCTCCTACCGCCGGGCGGTTTGTCACCATGTTCCAAGAGGCAGCGTCGCTGGCCGAAGTCGATCAATGGTTGCGTTTGCTCGATCACAAAAAACTGGAAAACAAGGACGCCGAGGCGGATCAACTTGAGCTTGTCCTTGATTTTTTGAGGGACGATTTGATGCCAAATCGAATCACCGTGGATCGTGTAGATTCCGATGGCTTGTGGCTCAAAGATCGAAACGGCGTGCAACTGGCTTGGGGCGAAATGAGCGATGGCTACCGCGCCGCCGCCGCTTTGCTGGCCGATATTTTAAGACACCTGATCAGCACTTATGGGCTGGATGGACTTACCGAAAAAAATGCGGAAGGAAAAAACGTGATCAAGCGCAGCGGGGTGGTGCTAATTGATGAAATAGACGCCCACTTGCATCCGGAATGGCAGAGGGCAATCGGCTTCTGGCTCAAGCAACATTTCCCCAATATTCAGTTTCTCGTTACCACTCACAGTCCACTTGTTTGTCAGGCTGCTGATGCCAACGGCCTTTTTGTGCTCCCTGAACCCGGCAGCGGAGCCAAGCCTCGCCCCCTCTCTGATGAAGAATATAAACAGGTGATTGCTTCTCGCCCGGATACCATCCTTCTCTCGCCTGCCTTCGGACTAGAAAACACCCGGTCACCGCGCGCCGTCGAGGGCCGCGCCGAATTCGCCAAACTAGAGGCTAAGAAACGCGCTGGAGGCAAGCTCACCTCGGGTGAAAAGAAACGCGCCGAACAACTCCAACTCTTTGCCGCTCCCGAATTGGAAACTTGAGCCATGCGGAAAATCAAGCGACTCGCTTTGGCGTCAGAGACAGTAAACGCGCTCAATCGGAAACAATCTGTCGCGAACAAAAAAAAGGCGGCTGGAACCTTGAACATCGAGGCAACCTGGAAATCCGCCCGCCAGACGAAACCTGTCAAGGCTGCCCTCGGTATGCTTCAGACGATGGCCGGCAATCGGCAGCGTTGTATGTATTGTGGCGACTCGCACGGCACCGACATAGACCATTTTTGGCCTAAAAAGCCGCACCCGGAACGAATGTTCCATTGGCTCAACATGCTCCTTTGCTGCACGGAATGCGGTCGCTTCAAAAGCGATGACTTTCCGCTCGCGAACAACCTGCCTCTTTTGGTTGACCCAACGGCTGAAGATCCGTGGCAATTCCTTGATTTTGACCCCGCCACTGGCAACATCGTGGCCCGGTTTGACACAGCCACCAATGATTGGCTGGCAAAAGGCACCGAGACCGTCAAAGCCCTCCATCTTGATTGCCGTGAAGCCTTGGCGGCAAGTTACCAGCGTAGCCATCGGCGCTTGGAATCACGGGTCAGAGACGCACTCTGCGAAAAGCCCCCAGATGCACCCGCACTCGTGCAGGCGTTGCTTGAAGCGGATGATCATGGGATGCTCGGCTGGTTTTTTACCGGCACTGGGCAAAATGAGGACCCATTCGCCACCCTCCGTCAAAAGCATCCCGCCGTCTGGCACCATTGCGTCCAATCACTCACTTGAACCTTCCAATGACCAAAAAACAAAAACTTGAACTCACTTGGATCGGGAAAGAGAACAGGCCGAAGCTGGAGCCACGGATTTTGCTGGAGGAGGCGGAGAAGTCGTATCACGCGGCGCACCGGGTCACGGACTGGAACCTCTTCGACAACCGCCTCATTCACGGGGACAACCTCCTTGGAATCTGGGCTTTTCAAATCCTGTAAACAATGGAAAATCATCAACCCTCAAACAGCACCACTCATGAATATCGAAATTAGGGACCTAGGGGCGCTCAAGTGCGCAGACTTTTCCATCAATGACCTCACGATCATTTCGGGAGCCAACAATTCAGGGAAAACTTACGCAACTTATGCTCTGTATGGATACTTGAAACTTTGGAGACGCTACTTCAATTTCACGAGTCTTTTCAATCATTTGGTAGATGGTCTCAACAAACAGGGCGCAGCGGAACTCTCAGTAGACACGCTGGAAAAAAGTTTTGCTAAGCTCGAACTGAATGCTTGCGAAAAATACGTTACCGATCTCCACCGAATTCTTGCGGGGACTGAGAAATATCTTTCGGATGCCCACTTCCGCCTGACCAGTAAGCCCTTCGAGTTCTTTCGCTCGAAACCATTCGAGCATCGCGCGGCAAGGGCTAACACATCGTTGTTTCGGGTCTCTTATGAAGGCGGGTCTTCTCCCATTCGAATCACACTTCTGACAGAACTTTCAAAATTGCAGAACCCGGGTGAAACCACTCAACTCGGAATCGATTTTCTAACCAAGGTCTTGCTCGATCAATTGCTTGGCCCGGTTTACCCGGAGATCTTTATCGCCAGCGCAGAGCGCACCGGAGCTACGATCTTCCAGAAGGAACTCGACATCGCCCGCAACCGTCTCATTGAAAGCATGGGTGAAAATGCCAGTGGTAATCTGGATCCATACAAAGCGATCCTAAAGGCATCGACTGATTACCCTCTCCCAGTAAGAGACGACATCAACTTCATTCGGAATGTGGAAAGCCTGGCGAAGGAAGAAGGTGAATTGGTCAAAGCTAATCCGGGTCTTCTTGATGACTTCCACGACATCATCGGCGGTGAATACCGGCTCGTTAAAAACCAAGGGCTCTTTTTCGTGCCAAGCACAAAAAAGACATCGCGCCTTACCATGGGGGAAAGTTCGAGTGCTGTCCGCTCCCTGCTCAACATCGGTTCCTATCTGCGTCACAAAGCCAAAGCGGGGGATTTCCTAATCATCGACGAGCCGGAACTGAATCTCCATCCACTCAACCAACGGAAAATCGCAAGGCTGATGGCGCGCATTGTGAACTGTGGCGTTAAGGTTTTTCTCACCACACACAGTGATTATATCATCAAGGAATTGAACACACTGATCATGCTTTCGCCCCGAGAGGGGCATTTGGAGCGGATAAGAATTGAAGAAAAATACCGTGAGGATGAGCTTCTTAGCCCCACAAAAATTAGCGTCTATCACGCCCAAATGGGTGATTGCAAATATGGAGACATGAAAAAGTCGGTCCGAGGAATGACGCTGGCGCCTGCTGATATTAATGTTGAACAGGGTATCGAGATTACCAGCTTCGACGACCAAATCGAAGAAATGGACCGCATCCAATCCAAAATTTTATACTCTCATGACTAAACAGGATTCTTTTGCTTTGGCATTGACTGCCTTGAAAAATCTCGTCGCTCCGGCTTGTCAAGAAACGCTAGCAACGGGACAGCACCAGATTACTCTGAAAGAGGAAAAGCCTGCCGCCAAAGGACGGCTAGACAAGGTGCATTTTAACCAAATCAACGGCCCTGTGGCACTATTTCTGCCTGACAAGGCAAAGCAACCACTTTTCAGTTTTCTTGCTGAAGGAAAGCCCCAGAAGGCAGTAGATGCCATTGTTGCGATGTCAGAAGCTGGGAAAAACTACCTCATTGCCTGTGAGATGAAATCCGGAAGTATTGGCGACGCGGGCGCACAGCTCCGTAATACAGACTGCTTGTTGGATTTTATGGTAAAGGCTGCCCATCACCACCACCAGGTCGATCTTAGTCAATGGGAGCGCCGCTTTGTGGTTCTGTGTGCGAGACGAATCAACAAGAGTCCCACACGTGGTGATAAAATGAAGAGAGGCCACTGTCCAGATCGTCCCCTCGAAATTCAAATGCGCAACGAGCAACGTCTGCCGATCGGAACCCTTTGCGCGTGATCGTGAGGAATCCATCGCCAACCATCTTCCATGTCTGCAAAAAAACAAAAACTCGAATTCACTTGGGCCGGTAAGGAGAACAGGCCGAAACTGGAGCCGCGTATTTTGCTGGAGGAGGCGGAAAAGTCGTATCATGCGGCGCACCGAGTCACGGACCGGGACCTCTTCGAACCCCCCCTTATCCAATTCGGTAAACTATTATTCATAAAGGATATGTATCATGAATACACAGGCCGCGTGAACTGCATCTTCATGGATCCCACTTACAACACCGGCAGCGCCTTCGAGCACGATTCAATCCGCAAAATACAGCAATTCCAAACGGCACTACTTGAAAGGGCATCCGCATGAGCGCAAACAATCTAACAACCTATCCCCCTTCACCAGGCACTTACACTTACCCTGGTGCTAAATGGTGGAAGGTGGACTTCCACACGCACACGCCGGAGTCTCATGACTATGCGAACGGAGAGCAGGATGCCGCGGTCAAAGCGGCGCTCAAACAGCAGACGCCCGAGGATTGGCTTCGACATCACATGGCCGCGGGATTGGATGCCGTCGTGGTCACCGACCATAATTCAACGGGCTTCGTCTTCAGACTTCAGACAGCCTATGATGCAATGGATCGGGCCGATCCAGCTTTTCGGCCTTTGGTCATTTTTCCCGGTTTTGAACTCTCTGTGAATGGCGGACTCCATCTCTTGGCGGTCTTTGACCCGACAAGGAACCTGGAGAATTTAAGCGGTGTCATCACTGCGTGCGGCTACACAGGAACCCGAGGCGACACTAATTCGGGTGTTTGCTCCAAATCATTCGCCGACTGTATCAAAAAAATCAAAGAGAACGGCGGACTTACCATTGCCTCGCATATCGACGAACCCTGTGGCCTGCTTTGGTCGGATGTGCCGGACGCTCGAAAATATCGAAACCTCCGCAATCAACAGAGTTTGACCCATGATCAGGCAATCCAGCAGTTAATTAACAATGGCGAACTTGCTGCAAACATTCGCGACCATTCTCCGTCAATCGGACAAACACTGAACCTTGTGCTCGAAGCCGGTCTGGATGCCCTCGAAGTCCGCGACTGGGCGAGGCTGCCCGAGACGGACATTCAACGGCACCCTGTTTTAGCACGCCTTGCCCGCGTCACTGGATCAGACAGCCACATGCCCCGGCACATCGGGCGCAATGGCTTCTCGATGGTTCACATGACCCAACCCAATCTCGAAGGTCTTCGAATGGCCTTTGCCGATGGTTCGGCAATGCGGGCCAAAGACACCAGAGAACAGCGTTCTCAGCCTGTCACTGAAAGTTGGTCCGTGCGTTCCATTGCCAGCACTGACATCACAGATTGGAATGTTTGGCCTGATCATGCCGTGGAGAAGATCACCGTGGCTCAACTCAAGTCTGCCGGCCGCAAAGCACCTTTAGAAATGCCACTCCATCCTCGGCTCAATGTCCTGGTCGGTGGACGTGGCTCAGGCAAGAGCACTTTCGTTCATGCTCTCCGCCTCGCTACGCAGCGCGGGCGTAAACTGCCTCGCTATGAGGGTGAAACGCCGGTGCGAGAATCCCCCGCTGGTGACTTTTGGCGCTGGGCACAGATTCCTGCCAATCGCGGCCAGGATGGTGTCATCCTCAGAAACGACCGTGAAAACAGTGCCATCAGGGTTCTCTACCGCTCACCAGCCCAATCCGCAGAACTGGACTGGCAGGCTTCTTTTCTTGGCCAAGGAGCAAGGTCCTCGCCTCCAACGGTCCGCATTGGTGACTTGGGGACTCCGCCCACCGAGGACGGCGGAGCTTATGTAACATCGCGGTTTCCAATCAGCATTTACAGCCAAAAGCAAGTCCTGGAAATGAGCCGGGGTTCTCCGGGTCTGATGGAAATCATCGACCGCGAACAAAACGTTGCCTCGCTTGAAGAGCAGTTGAAGCAGGCCGTCGCCACCTATTCCGCTACCCGAGCCAAAATCCGCGAGTTGAGCACCACTCTCGCTAATGAAGCTCAGGACACGGCCAGCCTGAAGGACATCGTTTCCGAGCTGGAGAAGATTCAATCGGATGCGGTGAAGGAATACCAGCGGCGGCAATCGCAAGCACGCGCTCTGCTTCCGAATTTGAAGCCCGACTCACCGCAACTCCTCCTGGCTCAGGAACTCAACGAACAGGCGGACCGTCTCGGCCTGCCTGATCTGCCCGCAACACTGGTCCCAGCCACAGATGTAGAAGTTCTCACGGCACACACACTCTATCAAAACACCCAGAAGGAACTGGATGCCATCGCTACACAAGTCCGATCCCAGGCCGCGGCGATTCACGCCGTCCTCACCAAACTGGATCAAGATCTCCGCAGCAGCGCATGGTTCGATGCGTGCAAAAACTCCAAGGCCGCCTACGAAGCACTGCTCGGCGCACAGACGACAGCGTTTGATCCAGCGAGGCTGACCAAGTTGAATCAAGACCGCACTCAACTGGAAACGCGACTGGCGAAACACCAGGGAACCAGGAACGAGATTGCTCTTCTTGAAGCGTCGGCCACTCAACAGCTCGCGTCTGTTCACACAGCCCGAAAAGCGATCAGCATGTCCCGAGAATCTTTCGTCGCCATACACAATGCCGACACATTGCTCAAGCTCACCGTCGTCCCCATGGGTGCGGAGTTAGGTTCGGTTGAGCGGTCCCTCCGTGAGGCCATGGGTGTTGATGGTGAGAAGTTCAGTCCATCCATCGGCTCTGCAGAAGGTGCCCGAGCCGACTCGCTTCTCCATGTATTCCAAAACGCTGCCACCAGAGAAGGTGGTGCCGCAGCGGTGCGCCAGCGGCTGCTTGAACTTATGGACTCAACTGAGAATGAGCAAGGCTTCGCCGACCTTCAGAACAATCTGAAGCGCCAACTTACCACCAATCCATCGCGGAGAGAGGCCATCGAAACCTGGTTCCCCGACGATCTTCTGAAGCTCGAACACCGCACGACAGAGTCCGACTCCTGGAAGTCCATCTCCCAGGGCTCCATCGGCCAACAGACAGCAGCCGTTCTTTCTTTTCTGCTCTCCTTTGGCAACGAGCCGCTGGTGCTCGACCAGCCGGAGGATGACCTCGACACACGCATGATTATGTCACTCATCGTAGAGCAGGTCCGCACCATGAAGGAGCATCGACAGATCATCATTGTCACTCACAATCCTAATATCGTTGTTCATGGTGATGCCGATCTCGTTCATGCCATGGAAGACATGAATGGCCAAGTGTCACGCAATTCAAATGCCTCCGGAGGACTTCAGGAAAAGGCCACTCGGCAGTTCATCTGTGATGTCATGGAGGGCGGTGCCATCGCCTTCCGTAAACGGTTTGACCGCATGGGCAGAGAGGAGACTTAATTTATGTTTGATACACACGAAGAACTGCTGCGCCAGATTCGCCTCGGGGAAGACAGCCTGATGGAGTGCAAGCAGGTCTTTTTCCGTCACGATAAAATTCAAGGGCCCGCCGCTGAAAAGATGGCGGATGAAATCGCTGCGATGAGCAACGCTGCTGGTGGAGTCATCGTCCTTGGTGTCGATGACAAGACGCATGACATCGTCGGCATTGAAGCTCCCAAGCTGGAACTGACAGAAACCTGGCTGCGTGAAATCATGGAAACACGGCTGGAGCCACCGCTCCAGGCCTACACTTTGCGTCGCATTGAGCTACCGGATGGCACTGGCACCTTGCTGCCCGTTCTCCGGCTGGATCTGCCACGCAGTCTCTTTGTCCACCGATCTCCCGGTGGTTACAAAATACGCGCAGGCAGCTCGGTTCGTGAGATGGCCCCGGAGTATCTTGCGCGCATGTTTCAGCAGCGCAGCCAGTCCCGCCTGCTGCGCTTTGATGAACAAATCGTTCCCGCCGCACCATTGGAAGCCCTCTCCACGGATCTCTGGCGGAAGTTTGTCACGACACGCACCGCAAGTGATGACAAAGACCTGCTTTCCAAGCTCAAGCTGGCGGATGCCGATGATGAGGGAAAATGGCACCCCACAGTATCCGGCTTGTTGATGGCCTGTCACAGCCCACAGGACTTTCTGCCGTCGGCATTCATTCAGGCTGTCGCCTATCGTGGGACTGAAGTCGCACCGTCCGCCCATCATGCCTATCAGTTGGATGCCAAAGACATTCATGGCACCTTGGACGAACAGATCGCAGAGGCCTGCCGTTTTGTGGCCCGCAACATGAAGATCGCTGCCAGTAAAGCCCTAGGACGCCATGACGTCCCTCAATACGACCTCACGGCGGTGTTTGAAGCCATCACCAATGCAGTCTCCCACCGTGACTACGCCATCTATGGCCAAAAGGTGCGGCTCCGCATGTTTGAAGACCGTTTGGAACTCCACTCCCCTGGAGCTATCCCCAACACCATGACGCTCGAAAGCTTGGAGTTCCGCCAGGCCTCCCGAAACGAAAATCTCACCAGTCTGCTAGCCAAATGTCCTGTGCCGGAAATGGAGGGGCTGAACAGCGATCGATCCACCATCATGGACAAGCGCGGCGAGGGCGTCCCCATCATCCTGGGCCTATCGGAGAAGCTTTCCGGGAAAAGGCCCGTCTATCGCCTTCTGGATGGCGATGAACTGCAACTCACCATCTACGCCGCTTCCCTGGAGGAGGCTCCCGCCACGCTCTGATGTCCAAAAAAACCAAACTCGAACTTACATGGATTGGCAAGGAGCACCGGCCGAAACTGGAGCCGCGGATTTTGCTCGAAGACCCGGAGAGGTCGTATCACGCCGAGCAGCGCGTTTCGGATGGAGACATTTTCGACAACCGACTCATCCACGGGGACAATCTGCTCGCTCTCAAAGCCCTGGAGCAGGAGTTCGCCGGGAAGGTGAAGTGTATCTTCATTGATCCGCCTTACAACACTGGCAGCGCCTTCGAGCACTATGATGATGGGGTGGAGCATTCGTTGTGGCTGTCTTTGATGCGGGAGCGTCTTGAGCTGTTGAGGCGTTTGCTAAGCCAAGATGGAACAATTTGGATTACTATTGATGACAATGAAGCGCACTACCTGAAAGTGCTTCTCGATGAGGTGATGGGACGCGACAACTTCGTGGCCAACTGCTTTTGGCAGAAGGTCTACAGCGAGCGCATGGATGCAACTGGGTTCAGTGTTAGCCACGACCACATTCTGGTCTACCGGCGGAGCGAAAAAGCAGTTATCCGCCAAATACCAAAGGAACAGAATGCGGCTCAGTTCGGATTCTTTGACGAAAAAACCCAAAAATATTACCGCCGCCGTTCTCTTCGGAAGGAAGGTTCAGAATCGTTGCGGGCAGATCGGCCCTCGATGTGGTATGAAATCGAGGCGCCTGATAAGACGTTGATTTGGCCCGTAAAGCCAGATGGAACGGAAGGTCGTTGGCGTTGGAAAAAAGAGAACGTCCCCCTCAAAAGAGATGAACTCGATTTCATTCAAAAAGACGGCAAGTGGGAGATTTATGTGAAGCAATTCATTGAGGAATCACCAACTCGTCCACCTTCTACTCTTTGGTTGCAGGCGGATGTCGGCCACAATCATGAAGCAAAACTTGAGGTTAAGGCTTTTAATCCAACCGACGTGTTTGATACGCCAAAGCCAGAGCGTCTGATAAAACATGTGCTGACACTCGCCACCAATCCCGGCGACCTCGTGCTCGACTCCTTCCTCGGCTCCGGCACGACAGCGGCCGTTGCCCACAAAATGGGCCGCCGCTGGATTGGCATTGAGCTGGGCGAGCACTGCCACACGCATTGCCTACCACGCCTCAAGAAGGTAGTGGATGGCGAGGACCCCGGAGGCATCACAGAAGCCGTGGGCTGGAAAGGCGGCGGCGGTTTTCGCTATTACCGGCTCGCGCCCTCATTGCTCGAAAAGGACAAGTGGGGCCAGTGGGTCATCAGCAAAGAGTTCAACGCCGCCATGCTCGCCGAGGCCGCGTGCAAACTCGAAGGCTTCACCTACGCGCCGAGCGACACGCTCTACTGGCAACACGGGCATTCCACCGAGCGCGATTTCATCTATGTGACGACCCAGCACCTGAGCGCGGACCAGCTCGCGCAGTTGAGCGACGAGGTCGGCCCGGATCGCACGCTGCTCGTCCTCTGCGCCGCCTTCCGAGCCCCCAAAAGCGGCACGGAGCAATATCCTAACCTCACGGTGAAGAAGATACCCAAGCAAGTGCTCGCCCGCTGCGAGTGGGGCCACGATGATTACAGTCTGAAAGTGGAGAATCTCCCCCAAGCCCCGCAAAAACCCGGACAGATGGATTTATTTTAGCCAACAATCATGCCGCGATTCAAAATTATGAAAACCCACACGCTCAGAATTCAAAACCTTGGCCAGATAACCGATGCGACATTGAGCTTCGGCGATCTTACCGTGTTGGTGGGACCGCAAGCAACCGGCAAGAGCATTGCCCTGCAGGTCCTCAAACTCATGGTTGATGCTGGTCAAGTCCAGGAGGAAATGGAGAAATACGGGATCGATTGGGCGGGAAAGCTGCCTGATTTTATAGACGCATATTTTGGTGAAGGAATGCACTCCATTTGGAGGCCTGGGAAAAGCAGTGTGTCGTGGCGAGGCAAATCGGTGGATTTGGAAAAAGTGGCAGGACGGAAACAGCGTAGCAAGGATGAGAACCTGTTCTTTATTCCTGCGCAGCGAGTGCTTGCGCTGAGAGATGGCTGGCCACGACCATTCACGGATTACAGCCCTGGAGATCCATTTGCCGTGCGTGAATTCAGCGAGAAGCTACGTGGGCTGGTGGAAAAAGAGATTGCCGGGGAAAGTTTATTCCCGCAGCCGCGGCGTCTGAAAAAGGAGTTCCGTGATCTTCTGGAGCGGGATGTTTTCTCCAAGTTTTCTCTGAAGGTGGACAAGGTCCGCTCTCAGAAGCGACTTGTGCTAGGTAGTGGTGAAGAGCACGACGGGCTTCCCTACATGGTATGGTCGGCGGGGCAGCGCGAATTTGTGCCACTCCTGCTGGGGTTTTATTGGCTTATGCCTCCGACTGCTGTTTCGCAGCGCGGAGAGATCCAATGGGTAGTTCTTGAAGAATTGGAGATGGGACTTCATCCGAGAGCAATTTCTGTTGTGCTCCTCATGGTATTTGAACTTCTGGCCAGAGGTTATCGCGTATGTCTTTCCACCCATTCATCACAAGTGTTGGATGCCATGTGGGCTTTGAAGCACTTGAAGGAAAATAGAGCCAAGCCTGAGCGTCTGTTGGAGGTTTTTGAGGCTCCAGCCACGCAGCAAATGATCAAACTCGCCGAGTCTGTTCTGCAAAAGACAACAAAAGTTCATTATTTTGACAGGCAAACTGGGGCCACGCGCGATATCTCGGACTTGAATCCTGCCGCTGAAGATCAGGGCGAAGCCGGCTGGGGTGGGCTCTCTGAGTTCAGTGGCAGAGCAAATGATGTCGTCGCGAGAGTGGTCGCGAATCCGAATCGATAACGATGCGCACCAAACCCCTGACATTCAAGCAAGCTATCGCGAAAACGCCTTCACTCGCCAAGTCGTATCGTGAAGGACTACAAGCACTGCGCAATCAGGATGCCAAACACATCAATGCTGAAGACACCCGAGCAATCAGGGGAAGTCTTGATTTGGACGCATCTAATCTCGCTGCAGAACCTCACGCCAACCGTTGGGATTTTGGCATCGCTTATCAGCACACAAACCGCAAAGCAGAAGTTGTTTATTGGGTCGAAACACACACTGCGAGCGACTCTGAAGTTGGCCGGGTATTGAAAAAGGCAGCATGGCTTCAAAATTGGTTTAAAGGCAAAGGGAAGCTACTCGCTCAACTCGAAAAAGATATCTTCTGGGTATCAAGCGGAGCGACTTCCTTTACACTCTCCGCGCCACAAAGAAAGCAAATGGCGCAATTGGGCCTGCGTTCTGCCGGAAGCACTCTGCAGATTCGCAAAAAACGGTAATCGGAAAGTTAATCATGAATCGACACGTCAACGCCATCTCCGGACGCCTCAGTCTGAGACAGCCGCAGCGCCGCTCTCTGGAAATCCTCGATCGCATCACGGAAATCATACCGCCTCGGAAAGGCATTGATCTTGCCGCTGCCTTGGAGGTAATCCGCAGCGAGTTCCCGAGTGTCACCGATTTCGAGAGGGAATTTCCTTCTCTCTGCTTCGCGCTGGCTACGGGTGTCGGCAAGACGCGCCTCATGGGAGCTTTCATCAGCTACCTGCATCTCGCGCATGGCATCAACAACTTCTTTGTCATGGCCCCCAATCTGACGATCTACAATAAGCTCATAGCGGACTTCACCCCAAACACCCCCAAGTATGTCTTCAAGGGGATCGCTGAGTTCGCTACCGATGCACCCGAGATCATCACGGGCGACAACTATGAGGCCAAGGCAGGAACACTCTTCGACCAGTTCCTGCGCTGCAAGGTGAACATCTTTAACATTTCAAAGATTACTGCTGATGTTAAGTCAGAGAGCAGGAGTGGACGCCCTGCTCGAATCAAGCGTCTATCTGAATACTTAGGCGAGAGCTACTTCGACTATCTTGCCCGCTTGCCCGACTTGGTTCTCATCATGGACGAGTCGCACCGCTATCGAGCCAGTGCAGGCGTGCGAGCCATCAATGAATTGAGGCCACTGATTGGACTGGAACTCACGGCTACGCCGTTCGTGGAAACGGCCAAGGGCGGCGTGCCATTCAAGAACGTCATTCTCGACTACCCGCTCGGCAAAGCGATGGCGGATGGCTTCGTCAAAGAGCCAGCCGTCGTCACGCGCAAGAATTTCAACCCGGCAGGAATGACGGCAGAGGCCATCGAGCTGATGAAGCTGCAGGATGGTGTCCGCTTGCATGAACAGGTGAAGGTCGAGTTGGAGACCTACGCTCGTGAAACTGGCAACACCATCGTGAAGCCGTTCGTCCTCGTCATTGCACGAGACACCACCCATGCAAAACAGTTGGTTGATTTAATCCAATCGGATGTCTTCTTCGAGGGGCGCTATAAAACCAAGGTGATCCAGGTGGATTCCAGCAAGAGCGGCGCGGAAGAGGACGAGATGGTGGAGCGCCTCCTCAAGGTCGAGCACACCGACGAGCCGACGGAGATCGTGATCCATGTTAATATGCTCAAGGAAGGGTGGGATGTCACAAACCTCTACACCATCGTCCCGCTGCGCGCGGCCAATGCCCGCATCTTCATTGAGCAATCCATCGGGCGCGGCCTGCGCCTGCCCTATGGCAAGCGGACTGGCGTGAACTCAGTGGATCGGCTGAACATCATCGCGCACGATAAATTTCAGGAGATCGTGGACGAGGCCAAGAAGCCTGATTCTGCGATACGCTTGCAGCAGGTCATTTTGGAGCCGGATCAAATAAGCGAAAAAACGGTGACAGTCGTTTCGCAGACTCAATTAGCCAGCCAACTGGGATTTCAACCCGAAAAAACCACGCCGAGCACTTTCATTCCCCCCACGGAAGTGCAACCTGTCTTCACTACCGCAGAGGACCAGAAGGTTGCGAAGATCACCTACGAGGCCATCCGGAAGATGGAGAACAAGCCCCATCTGTTGCCGAGTGCTTCCTACCTGTCGAATCAGGAAGTGCAGGCGGCCTTGCTGGCTGAAGTCACCGCCCAGTATCGCCCAGAGCAGTTGGAGCTGGAGGGAGTAACTGCCAAACCCGACATGGCCGCCATTGTTGCCAAGACTACGGAGCTGGTGATGCAGCAGACCATTGATATTCCGCGCATACTTGTCGTGCCAACGGGTAATGTGCAGTCTGGATTTCATCCCTTCACGCTCAAGGTGGATACCCTGAACTACCCTCCCGTCTCTGAAGAACTATGGGCCAAGCACCTGCGGACGGATCAAGTCGATGTGATCGCGATGGGCCGAGGTGGCATTCAAGAATCGGGTTAGAGGATCATGTGGTTAGCGGTCTGGTGGATTTCGACGATGTATCCTACGACGCACATGCTGACTTGCTATACGATCTCGCCAGTCAGGTCGTGAAACACTTGAGCAGCTACTTGCCCGACGAGCATGAGACGCGCAAGGTCCTGAGTTGCTACCAGCGCGACATCGCCCGCTTCGTCCATGTCCAGATGCAGGAGCACTACTGGGAAAAAGCAACAGGCTACGAAGTGAAGATCAGCAAGGGCTTTTCCGAATTGAAGCAGAGAGCCTACACCGCTTCGGCTTTGAACCCTATTCTCAATTTCAGGCAGCAACCTGCTGATAAGAGCAACATGGGCAAATATCTGTTCGGGGGATTCAAGCGGTGCCTCTACCGGGAGGAAAAATTTCAGTCAGACGCTGAACGGAAGCTTGCTGTCATTTTGGATCGCGAGGCGACGAAGTGGTTCAAGCCCGCAAAAGGACAGTTCCAGATTTACTATAAATCCGGCGCAGAGCATCACGAATACCAGCCTGTCCAGCGACAATTAAAAATGGTTTTCGGCGACAATTAGAAATGACCCCCGACGACAATTAGAAAACACGGTCTATCTTGGGGTAAAGAATCGCTGATTTTCGCGT
>JBILWM010000006.1:0-59478 GCA_044369905.1 Terrimicrobiaceae bacterium
GGCACCACATTCACGCGGCGGCCGTTGCGGTCGAATTTGACATGACCGTCCACAAGGGCCCAGATCGTGTAATCACGACCGAGACCGACATTGCTGCCAGGCTCGAACTTTGTGCCACGCTGGCGGAGGATGATGTTGCCGGCGATGACCGACTCGCCGCCGAATTTTTTCACGCCGAGGCGTTTGCTGATACTGTCGCGTCCGTTTTTGACGCTACCTTGTCCTTTTTTATGGGCCATAAAAAGTTACTTTGTTGAGATGGATTCGATTTTGAGTGTGGTGAGACGGCGGCGGTGGCCGACCGTGCGGTGATAGCCTTTGCGGCGGCGGAATTTGAAAGCGATGACCTTGTCGTCTTTGAATTGATCGACCACGGTTGCTTTCACCGAGGCGCCGGCGACGAAGGGAGTGCCAACATGAAGATTGCCACCGTCCGAGACGAGCAGGACTTCTGAGATTTCAAGAGCCGCGCCGGGTTCGATGTCGAGTTTCTCGACCTCGATCTCATTGCCGGATTCAACGCGGTATTGTTTCCCGCCTGTTTGGATGACTGCGTATGCCATAAATTTTTCCTATTGAATAAGGGTTGTGTAAAATGAAGGGACAAATCTTTTTTGCAAGAATAAAAATGCCGGACTTGAATTTTTTGCATGTCTGAAAAGAAGCGTCGTATTTTGATTCTTGGTTCGCGCGGCAGGCTCGCCGCCTCACTCATAGCAACATGGGCCGCAACGCACGAAGTGTCCGGCCTTGCCCGCCCTTCGTTGGATGTGGCGGATTTGGATTCCCTTCGAAGGTTGCTCGACCTTCACGAGTTCGATGTGCTTGTGAATGGCACGGGCTTGACCAATGTGGACCGCTGTGAAACCGCCCGCGAAGAGGCGCAGGCCGTTAATGCGCTTGCGCCGGGAATCATGGCTGAGTGTGCATCGCAGCGCGGGGCCCGATTGATTCATTTCAGCACGGACTATGTTTTCGACGGCACAAAACGCACGGCCTACACGGAGGAGGATCTCCCCTCGCCTCTTGGCTGGTATGGAGCCACAAAGCGGGAAGGCGAAGAACAAGTGCTCGCCCGAAGCCCGCAGCACATGGTCGTGAGGGTTTCCTGGGTTTTCGGCAAGTCGAAACCCTCCTTCCCTGATTCGCTCATCGAACGCGCGCTTCGCGACGAGCGGGTGGAGGCAATCGCAGATAAAATCTCCTGCCCCACCTCGGCCGAAGACACAGCCAGGTGGCTCGAGGTTTTTTTTGATCCCTCGCTTGCGGGAGGTCTCTATCACGCATGCAACAGTGGCGAATGCTCGTGGCAGGAATACGGAGCAAAGACTCTCGAATTCGCCTCAGAGGCCGGCTTGGCGCTTAGAACCTCGCGTGTTGAACCAATCCGGCTTGCGGACATGAAACAATTCATTGCACCGCGCCCCGTTTTTTCGATTCTCTCCACGCGCAAGCTCGCAGCGGCGATCGGCATCACGCCACGCCACTGGCACGAAGGCCTGCGCGAATACATTTTCAAAAAATATGCACCGCTTTTATCTCCGTCCTGAAAACTGGGAATCCGCCACACTCGATGCCGAGGAATCCCATCATTGCCTCAATGTCCTGCGCCTCTCGGAAGGAGATCGTGTTACGGTCTTCGACGGCGCAGGTCGTGAAGGCCAAGCCGTGATCGCCGCCACCGCCGGATCCAAGGCAAAATTAAAAATCTCTTCGACCGCGACGACTCCTCCACCGCCTTGTGCCATCACCCTTGCGCAGGCCGTGCCAAAGGGAAAAAACATGGACCTCATCGTCCAAAAAGCCGTGGAACTCGGCGCGGCGCGCATCGTTCCGCTGCTCTCGGACCGAACGATTGTTCAAGTCGATGCAGGCGAAGCCGCCAAAAAGCGAGAGAAGTGGAGTGCCATCGCCTTAGAGGCCTGCAAGCAATGTGGTCAAAATCATCTGCCGGAAGTCGCCGATCCGATCCCGCCAAAAACCTTTGCCGAGCACTTGGACAAAGGAGACCTCCATCTCATCGCCTCCCTGCAACCTGACGCGCGGCCCATCAAGACCGTCCTTGCGGATTACGGCAAAGTTCCCAAACGCGTGACCATTTTTGTCGGCCCTGAAGGGGACTTTACCCCTGCGGAAATCGCCCTTGCGAAGAGCCACGGATGCCAACCTGTGACACTCGGCCCGATCATTCTGCGGACTGAAACAGCCGCGATTTATTGCCTGAGCGTCCTAGCCCACGAACTCTTCAGCCCCCGCCAGGCGTAGCCGGCAACTCGCCGAGCGCCGCCGGCAAAGGCTCCGGAGTTGAATCGGGTTCGGGAAGCTCGGGAGTTAATGTTGGAGAGGGAATCGGACGGACAACAGTGATTGGCTTGACTGGAGCCGGCTCCGGCTTTTTCAAAAGAGGCTGAAAGTAAATCCAAGCCGCCAACACAAGGAGAGGCCAGGCGACCGCAATAGTCGCCAGAACCAATGCTAGAGAAGCTTTGCGAGAGACGGCACCCATTTGCAACCGCGCCAGTTCACGCTCCTTCTCGGCAATCAATTCCACACAAGCCAATCTCTGAGCAGATCTCTCACGGAAGGTCGGGGCGATGGTCTTCAACCTCTCCAGCGAAAAATGCTGAAGCCCCACGCGGGCGTTGTCCACAAGCTCAAACTTCGAGTCATCCATCGAGGCGACCAATGAACCAGTCCGGTGCCATGCGGGGCAAAGGTTTTTTAGAAAAAACAAGAGGCTCTCCCTCGCGGGAGAGCCTCTGAATCATTTGATATCAATCTTAACTTACAGTCAGCCTTAGCTGATCAGTTTAAGGATCGACTGGGTCGACTGGTTCGCCTGAGCGAGCATTGCTGTGCCAGCCTGCTGCAGGATGTTGAACCGGGCGAGCTTCGTGCTCTCGTCGGCGACATCCACATCGAGAATGCGGCTGTTGGCGGCCTCGAGGTTGGTCTTGTTCACTGCGAGCATGTCGGCAGCGAAGGTCAACCTGGACTGCTCGGCACCGTTGTTGGCGCGGAGGGTCGCCAGATTTTGAATCGCCGCAGTAATGGTTGTAAGGGCGGCCTTCGCTCCCGTGGTAGAGGAAATATCCATTCCAGTTCCAGAAGCGGATCCAACACTGGAGCTGACGAAATTCAAGTCGACTTGTGTGATCCCAACCGTTTGCAATCCATCGTGCGATGTCACCACCGTCAGGGTTGATTGAGTGGTATCGAATGAAGCGCTAGCACCTGAGCTGAAAAGACTAATACCATTGAATTTCTCAGACAACATCAGATTCAATTGTCCTTTCAGCTGTCCCAATTCCGTGTTGTATAAAGCTATATCGCTGGTTGACTTCGACACATCTTGAGCAAGTGTGGTAAGTTCCGACATGCGGTTCAGAATTTTGTCCGCTGTTTTGATAACTCCGTCCTGGGTTTGCAGGAAGGCGAGGGAATTGTTGACATTGGCCAAGGTGGCGTCAGTGCGGCGAATCGAAGCACTGAGTTTCATCGACACAGCCAGACCGCCGGCGTCGTCGTAGGATGAGTTGATGCGTGAACCACTGGAAAGGCGATTGAGGCTTCTCTGGAGATTCACATTGGTGTTGCTAAGGTTGTAGGCTGCTGATGTGGCTGCTGAATTAGTGTTAATTACTACTGACATATCCTTTGTCTTTCTGTGTTGCGAAGTCCGTTTCGCTGGCGGGCCGCTTTGGTTCAGTGTTCGACCTCACTGGGGGAGATTAACTCCGTTGGTCAGTTCATCGGCGCATGGGTTGATCAACTTTAGAAATTTTTTTCGATCACCTCAGAAATATGGATTCGGAGAGGTAGTGGAGTCATAATGGTGATATGGATTCCAGCGGCCCGAACATCACTCTCGCGCTCATTGCGCGGGATGAAGAAGCCCACATCGAAAGGTGCCTGAAATCCGCATCAGGACTCGATGCGGAGATGATCGTTGTTGATACGGGCTCCACGGACAAAACGAGAGATATCGCGATAGCTTGCGGGGCGCAGGTCTTGGATTTCCCCTGGATCGATGACTTCAGCGCTGCCCGGAACAAGGCTCTTGAGATCGCCAAAGGCCGATGGATTCTTGTGCTCGACGCGGATGAATACCTTCCTCCAGCTAGTATTGAAGCTATTCGGGCGCTGACATCAGATGATGCCGCGCCGCATTACGCCTATCACCTCTTGAATAAAAGCAGCTCAGACGATGGCCGCACAGGCACATCAGGCCTGATTGTGCGGCTTTTCCCGAATGATCCGCGAGTGCGATATGAATGGCCTGTTCACGAACAAGTCGCAACCAGCCTGGAGAGGGCGGGCATTCCGGTGGTAGACACCCGTATCGAAATCATTCATACCGGCTACTCAAGCCCTGAAGTGAAGGCCGCAAAGCAAGCGCGCAATCTTCGGATTCTAGAAAAAATGACCCAAGCCAGCGATGCGGTGCATCCGATGGTATGGTTCCTCGAGGGTGGCGCTCTTCTCGATTTGAACCGCCCTGAGGAGGCGTTGCTCGCCTATATTCAATGTTCGCAGACAACCATCCCCGGTGAAACCGTCCACGAAGCCTCCTTGGTCCGGCGCGCCACTTGTCTTGCTGACTTGAAAAGATTTCAAGAAATCCGCGCGCTTCAACCTGCGCGCTCCGAAGCGGAATGGCATCCAGAGTTACTTCTTCTTCGAGGACAAGCGGAGATCGACCTTGGCGATACGCACAAGGGAATGGCTTTTCTTCATCAGGTCTTCAAAACGCCCTCTCAGTCACGCATCCCTGCATACGATCCAATCAGGGTGAGAATCCGTGCACTGATGACCATTGCTTCACTGTGGGAAAAATCCTCGCCAGGGCGAGCTGTTGCACTGCTGCGACTGGCGACCCAATCCGTGCAAAGCGGGCATGAAGTTAATCTGGCAGAAGTTTTGGCTATCGAGCAGGCCTGACAGCCGGGCTATCCGAAGTTTTGTTGCCTGAGCTGATTTTGGCGGTCGAGGAGGGTTGCGTAGTTGAAATCACGACGCGGTTCCAATCGGGACCCCGCTGCAACTGGTGCGCAGTGGGCTGAGAAATTTTCGAGCGATTGCTTGGGACTGGCTGTGGCCAAGGCTTGGATGGCGGCGCCGAGGGCGGCTCCTTCGGCGCTTTGCATGGTGACGACGGGATAGCCGAAGATGTCGGCGAGAATTTGGCGCCAGGCGGGGCTTTTGCTTCCGCCGCCGGTGAGGCGGATTTCGGAGGGTTTGAGGCCGAGAGATTCCATACGGCGGAGGCCGTAGGCCATGCCGAGTGTGACGCCTTCCATCGCGGCGCGAGCCATATGGGCGGGCGTGAGATTCGAGGTGTTCATGCCGTGCAGGACGCCGCAGCCCTCGGGGAGATTCGGCGTGCGCTCGCCTTGGAGGTAGGGCAGGAAGATCAGGCCGTCAGCGCCGGCCGGAACATCGGAGATTTCCTTGTTCATGCGGTCGTGATCCCAGCCGAAGAGGTTGCGGAAGGCCTCTGTGGCGACGGTCACATTCATGGTGCAGAGGAGCGGCATCCAGTGGTCGGCGCTGTCGCAGAATGCGGCTATCTCGCCTTCGGGGTCGATGACAGGCTGCGGGGCGCAGGCGAAAATCGTGCCGCTTGTGCCAAGGCTGGCTGTGACTGTGCCGGGGCTAATGTTTCCAGTGCCGATGGCGGCCATCATGTTGTCCCCTCCCCCGGCGCTGATGATGACATCGCTTGAGAGGCCCCATGCGGTGGCAAGGGCGGGGAGCAGTTTTCCGACAGGTTCGGTGGAGGAGCCGAGCAGCGGAAGTTTTGAGATGAGATTTTCGTCGATGGCGGCGCAGACTTCCTTGCTCCACTGGCGTGTGCGGACATCGAGGAGGGCGGTGCCGGAGGCGTCGCCGAACTCCATGCGCAGTGTGCCGGTAAGTCGGAGGTTTAGGAAATCATGCGGCAGGGCGACATGAGCGAGCTTGGCGAAATTCGCGGGTTCATTTTGCTTCAGCCAAAGAATTTTCGGCGCGGTGAATCCGGGCAGAATGTCATTGCCAGCGAGGGCGATTGTTTTTTCGCGTCCACCGAGTTTGGCGCAGATTTCGTCGCACTGGGCGGTGGTCGAAGTGTCACACCAAAGCTTGGCGGGGCGGATGACTTGGTGACTGGCATCGAGCGGCACGAAGCCGTGTTGCTGGCCGGACACGCCTATGCCTGCGACCTCGGCTTTGCGGGGACCGAGGTTGGCGAGGACTTTTTGGACGGTCTCCTCGAGGGCATCCCACCAGATGGCGGGATCCTGCTCCAGATGACCGGCGGGCAGTCCCTCCACCAGGCCGTAGGCTTTGCTGGCGGAGGCGATGACTTTTCCGGAATCGCCATCGAGGGCGACGGTTTTCAGACTCTGCGTGCCGCAATCGATGCCGAGGGTGATCACAGGAGTTCGTTCAGGATGTTTTCGAGGTATTCCTGTCCACCGCTCTCCAGTGCGGGAGTTGGCTGCGAGAGGGCGATCTTTTCGAGTTCGGCGAACGATGCCTTGCCGGCGAGGATTTTCTTTCCAAGATCGGAATTCCACGAGGCGTAGCGGTTTTTGACGAATTCCTCGATGCGGCCGTCGGCCCGTATG
The DNA here is from genome assembly GCA_044369905.1 of Terrimicrobiaceae bacterium. Classification (GTDB taxonomy): domain Bacteria; phylum Verrucomicrobiota; class Verrucomicrobiia; order Chthoniobacterales; family Terrimicrobiaceae; genus UBA967. The sequence continues at coordinate 6,612 of JBILWM010000006.1, forward strand.
GCAGCGGCGATCTTGAGTCCGCGCGCGAAGGCGTCCATGCCGCCGATATGGGCGTGGAAGAGATCAACGGGGTGGTGGGATTCGCGGCGGCGCTTGGCGTCGAAATTGAGTCCGCCCTCCTTGAAGCCGCCCATGCCGAGAACGACGAGCATGACTTCGGCAGCGAGGTAGATATTGGTCGGGAACTGGTCGGTATCCCAGCCGATGAGCTCGTCGCCACGGTTCGCATCGATCGAGCCGAGGCGGCCAGCATTGGCGGCAACGGTCAGTTCATGGCGCATCGTGTGGCCTGCGAGCGTAGCGTGGTTGGTTTCGATGTTGAGTTCGAATTCGTCGAAGAGGCCGTATTCGCGCAGGAAGTTGAAGCAGGCTGCGGAATCCGAGTCGTATTGGTGGGTCGAGGGTTCGCGGGGTTTCGGCTCGATCCAGAATTTTCCAGTGAAGCCGATTTCCTTCTTCCAAGCGACCGCCATGTGCAGGAAGGCGGCGAGTTGGTCGAGTTCGTGCTTCATGTCGGTGTTCCAGAGCGAGGAATAACCTTCACGGCCACCCCAGAAGACATAGCCGCCGCCGCCAAGTTCCTTGGTGACGGAGATGGCTTTTTTGACCTGGGCCGCTGCATGGGCGAAGACAGGCAAACTTGGCGTAGTGGCTCCACCTTGAGCGAAACGCGGATGCGCAAACAGGCAGGCCGTGCCCCAGAGTAGCTTCTTGCCTGTGCGTTGCTGCTCCTCGGCGAGTGTGCCGGCAACGGCATCCAACGCGGCATGGGACTCGGCAAGCGTGTCGCACTCAGGTGCGACATCACGGTCGTGGAAGCAGTAGAAATCGATGTCGATTTTTTCGAGGAATTCAAAAAATACACGCACACGCTTCTGGGCGTTCGCGACGGAGTTTGAGCCGTCGTCCCACGGCATGAGGGCCGTGCCACCGCCGAAGGGATCGGCGAGAGGATTGCGCATGACATGCCAATAGGCGGCGGCAAAGCGCAGATGCTCGCGCATGGATTTGCCCTCGACGAGTTCGTCGGGGTTGTAGTGTTTGAAGGCGAAAGGATTTTTAGACTTGGAGCCTTCGTAGGCGATTTTTGGGACTTCAGGGAAGTATGGCATGGGTATTGTTTTGTAGGTTTGGGATGCGGAAGAACGGAGTAAGAAGCAGCGGAAAATTCAATTAAGATCCGTAGCTTTTGCTGAAGCGCTTGCGCGACTCGGGCTCGGACTCTGCTGCCACGGTCGCCTGCTCGGGCGCTGCTTCGACGGCAGGCGCGGCGGGTTGACTCGGTGCGGGGGCGGGATTTTTCGATGCTTGGAGGAAAGCGAGGCGCAGGTCGGAGAGGACGCTGGTGAGCATCTGAGTCTCTTCGTTGCTGAGGTTGCCCCGGGTTTTTTCCTGAAGCATTTCGATTTGATCGATGAACATGCGGGCGAACTCGAGATTCACCTCGGGTTGGCCGGTTTGGGGATTCGGCACATGGCCGAGAAACCTGGCGGCCTGCTGGGCCTGCATCATGACGAGTTCGATGAAACGCTGGGTCATTTCACCGGAGTGGGTGGCGGATTGGACTTCGGGCATGGTTTTTTTAGTTGGTGGATGGTTTTTTGTCGGGCGGAAGCACAGTGGCTTCGACGCGGGAATCCGAGTGGAAATACTTTGCGGCGACGCGGCGTGTGTCGTCGAGGGTGATTTTTTCGATCTCCTGCTTGCGGCGTTTGTGGGCATCGACTCCGAGGCCCATGAGTTCATCGACGGCCACGGCGGCACCAAAGGCGCTGTTGCTTTGGTTGCGAATCGCCTCGCCGCCGAGGAGCTTCGCCTTGGCGCGGGTGAGTTCCTCTTCGGTGAGGCCGTTGGTGGCCAGGTCCTGAATCTCGGAGCGCATTTCCTTGGTGACGGGTTCGATCTTTTGCGGATCGGTGCCGAGGTAAAAAAGGAAGGCCCCCGGCGCGAGACCGCAGAATTGGGCGGCTCCGACGAAGTAGGCGAGGCCCATTTGCTCACGAATGCGATTGAAGAAGCGCGAACCGAGGTCGCTCGAGGCTTCGCTGATCAATTCGAGCGCGATGCGATTCGGGTCGTTTACCGAGGCTCCTTGGAAACCGAGCATGAGGACAGCCTGTTTCTTGTCCAGATGCGCGGTGGCGGGAGCCAGGCCGGCAACGGGAGCGGGCGTTTCGACATTCTCAAAGGCCAGCGCGCCTTTGGGCATCGAGGCAAAGGATTTCTCGAAAAGTTTCACGACCTCTTCCGCCTTCACATCACCGAAGACGGAGATCACAGCATTCGCAGCGCAGGCGAGTTTTTTGTGGAACTCGCGGAGTTGTGCGGCACCGATGCCGGATACGGAATCCGGCGAGCCGAGATTGCGCAGGGCGTAGGGATGCGAACCGAAGAGGTTTTCACGGACAAGATTGCGGGCCACCGAGGTGACCTGCTCCTCGTCAGCCTTGATGCCGGCGATCTGCGTGCGTTTCTCCAACTCGACCTCGCGCTCGGGGAAGGTGGGATTCAAAAGCACATCGGCCAAGATATCGACACCGAGTTTTAGATCTGGCCGCATGACATCCACCGACACGGTGAAGGAATTGTTACCGCTGTCCGAGCCGATGGTGCCGCCCACGCCTTCGATGTCATCGGCGAGTTGTTCGGCGCTGCGGGTTTTAGTGCCCTTGAGGATCGTGCGAGAGTAGAGGCGGGTGATGCCGTTTGTTTCCTTCGTCTCGGCGAGTAGGCCGCCACGGAATACTGCACTCATGGCCACGAGCGGGATGCGGGAGTCCTCGCGCACGAGGAGCCGCAGGCCGTTGGAGAGGGTGAATTTTTTGATTTCGCCAGCTTTGTTTTCGTCCGCCTGCGCTGCCTCGGACTTGGCCGCTGGCGGGTTGATCGAAGTGACATTTAACGCCTCGGCGCGGAGATATTCGCGGGCAACTCGCTGCACATCGGCAGCTGTGACTTTCGAAATCTGATCCAAATAGTGGCGGGTGAAATTCAGATTACGGGTAAGCATCCAGTTCGAACCGAGGTCCGACGCCTTGCCACGCGCCGTGGTGAGGCCATGAAGCTGGGATGAGAGCAACGAGCGGCGGGCGCGGTCGAGCTCCTGCGCCGTGACGCCGTTCTTCTTCAGATTTTCCAGAATGGCGAGGGATTCCTTCTCGGCCGCCTCGCGCTTGTCGGGATCGGTCACGGCCTGCATGAGAAAGACGCCTTCGGACTGGAGTGAAAACATGCCAGCGCCAGCGCTGTGGGCGATTTGTTTTCGCTCGCGAATTTCACGGTTCAGACGCGAACTCGCGCCGTTGCCGAGGATTTCTCCGAGAATTTCCAATGCGGGCGTGTCGGGATTCGTCACGCCAGGCACGCGCCAAGACATGGATAGACGCGACAACTCGGTCGGGAACTCCTCGTGAATCTCGCGGCGCCCCATTTGAGGCGGCTCGGTAGCCACATAGAGGGGCTCGAGAGCCTTGCGGGGAGCGGAATCAAAAAGCTCGCCGAGTTCCTTGTGGATCGCAGTAGCATCGACATCTCCCACCACGACGAAAGTCAGATTATTCGGAACATAGCGGGATTTGTAGTAGTTCAGGACATCCTCGCGGGTGAGCTTGTTGTAGACATCGAGGTAGCCGATCACCGGATGCCGGAACGGGCTGGTGGTAAAAACCGTGTCGAGCATGAGCTGGGAGCTCTGACGACCGGGATCATCGAATCCCATGGCAAACTCACGGCGGATGACTTCTTGCTCTTTGGTGTATTCTTCCTCAGGGAGCGTGGCATTCTGCATCGCATCGGCAAGGATCGCGACGGCATCCGAGGCGCCCTCTTTTGGAACATCGATCCAGTAGACCGTGCGATCAAAGGAAGTGTAGGCATTAATGTAACCGCCCCGGTTTTGAACCTGCTTGGCGATCTGGCCCGGCGGGCGCTTTTCGGTGCCTTTGAAAAGCATGTGCTCCAGAATGTGCGAGAGGCCCGCGCCCATTTTTTCGCCTTCGTGGATACTGCCCGTGCCGCACCAGGCTTGAACACTGGCCACCGGAGCGCTGCGGTCCTCCTCAACAATGAGTGTGAGGCCGTTTTCATAAGTGAAGACTTGGGCCTTGGATTCAGGGAGTGTGAGGCTTTCGGAGGTTTTGGCTTGGATTTGATCAGGCATAAGGGAAAGCACGGCAGCGACGGCCGCAGTGAGAAAAAGGTGTTTCATAGGAGGGATCCGACACTGAGGGGCGGCTCGCCGTTCACGGAGCCCTCCAACGGACGGAATGGCGCGACAAAGGCTTCGCGGAAATCAAACACATCCCGAAAGCTCTCGGTCGTGTCTTCATCAGTCTTTCCAAAAATGCCAGCCTCGACGAGGTTGAAGACCATCTGACCGACATCCGCCGTTGCCATGACGCCCCAGTAGTTCAAAACCATAAGCGCCATCGGGCCGAATTCCCCCAGCGCGTGAAGCCGGAATCCATCGAGCAACTCGGCGGCACCCACATGGGGGCCGGGCTCCTTTTTTGACTTCTTGCGGCGCTTGATCGTGGCCTCGAGCGAGTCGCGGAGGAAGGCATAGGCTTCGGGGTGGTAACGACGATCCTCTTGGCAGACCGTTTCGACGGCTTCTTGAAATCCTGTGTTCTGCATTAGTTGGTCTTCGGAGCCTCGGCGGCGATGGCTGCGTTGTCAGGGTGCGACTCCCTCCAGTGCCGGACACCAAGGCCCAGCACCAGAATGAACACAAAGCCCACAACCAGCGTCTGCTCGCGGCGCGTCAGCTCAAACATCCCGGCACGATAAACCGAAATACACACCGCGCAAGACGCGTGATGCGCAAAATTCCATCACTCGCAAAAATCCGGCATCGACTGCCGCGTTGACGCCACAGCGCGACTCGGGTTTCATTCCGCGCCTATGTCCAAAGATGCTTCTGCCACCCGAATGGAAAAAATCGTCAGCCTCTGCAAGCGACGCGGGTTCATTTTCCAATCCTCCGAAATCTACGGCGGCCTGAACGGCTTCTGGGACTACGGCCCGCTCGGCGTGGAATTGAAGAAAAACCTGAAAGACTTCTGGTGGCGGCGCAATGTGCGCGAGCGCGATGACATGGAGGGCATGGACGGTTCAATCATCATGAACCGCGCCGTCTGGAAAGCCTCAGGACACGAGGAGACATTCAGCGATCCGATGGTGGACTGCAGAGTCTGCAAATCCCGCAACCGCGCCGACCAATTGCCTGAAAAAGATGGTCAGAAATACTGTCCTCAATGCGGCAGTCGCGACCTCACCGAACCGCGCGATTTTAACCTCATGTTCAAATCTCATGCCGGCCCGCTTGAGAGCGAAGACAACCTCGTGTATCTGCGCCCCGAGACCGCACAGGCGATCTTTGTAAACTTCCGCAATGTCCTCGACACCTCGCGCCAGAAGCTGCCCTTCGGCATCGCGCAGATCGGAAAAGCCTTTCGTAACGAGATCAACCCGCGCAACTACATCTTCCGCTCCCGCGAATTCGAGCAGATGGAGATCGAGTATTTCTGCCGCCCCGAGGACGGCATGCAACTCACCGACTACTGGCTCGAACAACGCCTCAAATTCTACGAGGACATCGGCATTCCCCGCTCGAAGATCCACATCAATGACATCCCGGACGGCGAGCGCGCGTTCTACTCGAAGAAGACCTACGACCTCGAATATGAGTTCCCCTTCGGCGTGAGCGAACTCGAGGGCATCGCCTACCGCACCGACTACGATCTCGGAAAACACATCGAACACTCCGGCAAGCCGCTCGACTACTTTGACGAGGCTACCAAGGAACGCTTTGTCCCGCATGTCGTGGAGCCAAGCGCAGGCGTCGACCGCACCACGCTCGCGCTCATCTGCGAGGCCTTTGACGAGGAAACCGTCACCGACGAAAAAGGAAACTCCGAGACACGCACTGTGCTGCGTTTCAATCCCCGCATGGCCCCTATCAAATGCGGCATCTTCCCGCTTCTGAAAAACAAACCCGTTCTCGTGGAAAAAGCCAAGGAGGTCGCCGCCTCGCTCCGCCCGATTATGAATGTCTTCTACGACGAAGCCGGCGCCATCGGACGCCGCTACCGCCGCCAAGACGAGGCCGGCACACCCTTCTGCGTTACGATTGACTTCGACACCATCGGTGAGAACGGCCCGGAGAAGGAAAATACCGTCACCCTGCGCCACCGCGACTCGATGGCTCAGGAACGCATCGCCATCGCCGACCTCAAAAACTACCTCATCGACAAAATCAGCTGATTTTTTGCGCGCAGCCCGCCGGAGACTCGAAAGAGATTCTCTTGGCAAATTGCGATTGAGATGCGATCTCAATAGGAGATGAGATTGCTTATGAACCTTAGCTTTTGGCGGTTTTTGCTCGTGTTGGCTTTGTGCATGGGAGCGCCTGTTGTTTCCGCAACCGAAATGCCAGCCGAGGTCGTTGTGGCCCTCAAGCCCGACAAGGATCCAGACAAAATGCTCGCCGAACGCGAGGCACTTGCCGAGGCCCTCGGTGCCTCGCTCGGACGCCCGGTGAAAGTCATCGTTCCCCTCTCGGCAGCGGTCATCATCGAAGGGCTCTCCAATGGCTCCATCGATCTAGGCTATTTGAGTGCCACCGATATGGTGAACGCCCGCGAGGCAGGCGCGGCGGGTTTGTTGTTGGTGGGAGAGATTGACGGCAGAAGGCATTACGAAAGCGTCTGGCTGTGCTTGAAGGAGCGCCCCTTCGAGCGGATCGCCGAACTGCGCGGAAAACCCGTCGCCTTCGCCAGCCGCACGAGCACTTCCGGATATCTCGTTCCGCTTTTGGATTTGAAAAAACAAAATCTCATCGCGAAAAGCCCCTCGGAATTTTTCGGCGAAGGGAATGTCTGGTTCGGCACCGGCTACATGAGCGCCGTCGAGCGCGTGCTCGCAGGTGAGGCCGAGGCCGCCGCTGTGAGTGACTATGTTTTCGACAAAGACAAACATCTCACGCCGGAGCAGAAATCCCGCCTCCGCATCCTCGCAAAGCAGGGCCCTGTTCCGACCCATGTCATTGCCGCAGCGTCCCGCCTGAGCCCTGAGGCCTGTCAGGAACTTCGCAAAGCCCTGCTGGATTTCTCGGAAAAAAATCCTGCTCTCCGCGACACCGTTTTCTCTTCGAAACTTGTCGAGGCCGATGCAAAGACCCACCTCCAACCCGTGGAGGACGCCCTCGCTTTTGCCAAAGACTCCACCCAGTAAAATGAAAACAGCGACGCCTCATCTTCGAATTAAAAATCTCGCCGTGGAGCGGGAAGGCCGTTCGCTGCTTCACGATCTCGACCTCAATGTGGAACGGGGCACCTTCGTTTCGATCGAAGGAGGATCCGGCGCCGGCAAGACCAGCCTCCTTTCCTGCCTCGCCGGAATGCTTGAGCCGGCATCCGGACAAGTCACCTACAGTTGCCAAGAAAATGGCGAACACTCGCCAAAGGGATTCTGCAGCCGGCTGGGCCTCGTTTTTCAACACCTCCGCCTCACGCCAAATGCCACCGCCGAGACAAATGTCCTCTGCGGCCTCCTCGGACAGCGTTCGACTTGGCGCACACTCTTCGGATTTGCCCGCTCGGACCGGCGCCGCGCCATGGAACTTCTCGAAAAACTCGGCATCGGCCACCTCGCACAAAAAACTGTCGCCCACATATCCGGCGGGGAGCGCCAGCGCGTTGCTGTCGCGCGTGCCTTGATCAGCAAACCCGAGTGCGTCCTCGCCGATGAACCCGTTTCGAGTCTGGATCCCCAGCTCGCCCGCCAAGTTCTCGGCCTGCTCAAGGAGGAATGCGCCATCTCCGGCTGCACCGTGCTTTGCGCCCTCCATGACAAAGCCCTCTCCGGCGAATTTTCAGACGCCACCCTACGCCTGCGCGGCGGGGGAGGTTGGGACTACTCCGCAGGAGGCAACTCTTGAGACCAAAGCTCGACGCCCCCCGCGTGGCGTTTTTGCTACTTCTCCTCGCGGCGCTTTTTTCGCTGCCCGTGCTGAAACCTTCCGGTCGCGAACTCGACTACGCCGCGAACCTCAGCCGCTTTCTCTCGCGCTTCTGGCCTCCCGATTTTTCCATTCTCCCCCAAATCCTCCCATCGCTTTGGGAAACATTTCAAATCGCGGTTCTCTCCACGCTCGCAGCCTCCCTCATTGGCATCCCCCTCGCAGCCGCAGCCTCGAAGACCACCGCTCCGCGCGCCCTGGTCGCCGCCACCCGGCTTTTACTCAACATCATCCGCGCCATCCCCGGTCTCGTATGGGCGCTTATCACCGTCGCCGTCTTGGGAGCCAATGCCGGAGCCGGTGTCGCAGCCCTAGCCATTTACTCGCTCGGATATTTGGGGAAATTTTTCAGCGACGCCTTCGAAAGCGCCGATCCCGCTGTGGGAAATGCCCTCCGAGCCTCCGGCGCCACCCGAGTGCAGGCCTTCCAATACGGCATCTGGCCGCACGCCCGTCCACTCATCTGGAGCCACACTCTCTGGATGCTGGAATACAACATCCGCTCCGCTGCGATCATCGGCTATGTCGGCGCGGGCGGCATCGGCACATGGCTGCACACCTATCAGGAATTCTATCAATGGGACAAATTCGCCGCCGTGCTGGCATGCATCCTCATAGCGGTCATCCTGCTTGACCTCGCCGGCTCGAAACTGCGCTCGGCCCTTGCACCTGCCGCCTGACGCACATCCTTTGCTTTGACCGGCCACGCAAAAAACCTTTAATAGCCCCCCTTCTCTCTTATGCCTACCCAACCGACCATCATCTACACGAAGACCGACGAGGCCCCTCTGCTCGCCACTTATTCCCTGCTGCCGATTATCGAGGCCTTTACCAAACATGCCGGCATCGGAGTGGAAATGCGGGACATTTCGCTCGCTGGTCGCATCTTGGCTGTGTTTGCGGATCGGTTGCCTGCGGAGCAAAAAACGGCAGACGCCCTTGCCGAACTCGGCGCACTCACACTCCAACCAGAAGCAAATATCATCAAGCTGCCAAACATCAGCGCATCAATCCCGCAGCTGAAGGCCGCCATTGCCGAACTCCAAAAACGCGGCTTCGCCCTGCCGGATTATCCTGAGGTTCCCGCCAACGACGACGAAAAGGACATCAAGGCCCGCTACGACAAAGTCAAAGGCAGCGCGGTGAATCCTGTCCTCCGCGAAGGCAATTCCGACCGCCGCGCCCCCAAGGCCGTGAAGGACTACGCCCGCAAGCACCCGCACAAGATGGGCGCATGGTCGACGGACTCGAAAACGCGTGTGGCCACGATGGGAGCGAACGACTTTTTCTCGAATGAAAAATCCGTGACCCTTCCCGCAGCCACTACGGCGAAGATCGAGTTTACGCCAAGCGGCGGCGCACCGGTGGTGCTTAAAGACGGCCTCAAGCTCCAGGCCGGTGAAGTCCTGGACGCCACCTTCATGAGCTGCAAGGCTCTTGAGGCTTTCCTCACCACCCAAATCGCCACTGCGCAAGATATCGGTGTGCTTTTCTCGCTCCACCTCAAGGCCACGATGATGAAGGTCTCCGACCCTATTCTTTTCGGTCATGTGGTGAAGGTTTTTCTCGGCGATTTCCTGAAAAAACACGCCACCGTGCTGGCCAAGCTGGGTGTTGATTTCAACAACGGCCTCGGCGACCTCGCAGCCAAGATTCAGAAGCTCCCCGCCGATGAAAAAGCGGCGATCGAAGCGGACCTCAAAGCTACCCTCGCCGCGCGCCCTGCTCTGGCTATGGTGAACTCGGACAAAGGCATTACCAACCTGCATGTGCCAAGCGATGTGATCGTTGACGCCTCCATGCCGGCCATGATCCGCGAGGGCGGCAAAATGTGGAACGCCGAGGGCAAAACCCAGGACACGCTCGCCGTCATTCCCGACAGTTGCTACGCCCCGGTGTATGAAACCGTCATCTCGTTCTGCCGCAAAAACGGCGCGCTCGATCCCAAGACCATGGGCTCCGTGCCGAATGTGGGCCTCATGGCCCAAGCCGCCGAGGAATACGGATCACACAACAAAACCTTCGAAATTCCATCCGCTGGAACCGTTCGCATCACGGATGCCGAAGGCAAAACGCTCATCGAGCACGCCGTCGATGAGGGTGATATCTGGCGCGCCTGCCAAACGAAGGATGCCGCCATCCATGACTGGGTGAAACTCGCCGTCCGCCGCGCCCGTGCCACCGGTTCCCCGGCCGTTTTCTGGCTCGACGCCAAGCGCGCCCACGATGCCCAACTCATCGCCAAGGTGGAAAAATATCTCGCCGACCACGACACCACCGGGCTCGACATTCGCATTCTACCGCCCGCCGAGGCCTGCCAATTCAGCCTCGAGCGCATCGTTAAAGGCGAAGACACGATTTCCGTGACCGGTAATGTCCTGCGTGACTACCTCACCGACCTCTTCCCGATTCTGGAAGTCGGCACGAGTGCCAAGATGCTCTCCATCGTCCCGCTCATGAACGGCGGCGGACTCTTCGAAACAGGCGCCGGCGGATCAGCTCCCAAGCATGTGCAGCAATTCCTCGAGGAGAATTACCTCCGCTGGGACTCGCTCGGTGAATTTTTTGCCATTGCCGCTTCGTTTGAGCATCTGGCCGACACGCAATCCCACGCGAGGGCCAAAGTCCTTGCCGACACCCTCGACGCAGCGACAGGCCAACTCCTCGAGCACGACAAATCCCCAGCCCGCAAGGTCGGCGGACTCGACAACCGTGGCAGCCACTTCTACATCGCCCTCTACTGGGCACAGGCCCTCGCCGCTCAAAACCAGGACGCCGAACTGAAAAAAATCTTCATCCCAGTGGCCGAAGCCCTCACCGCCAACGAGGCGAAAATCGTCAGCGAACTCGCCGCCGTCCAAGGCAGCGCGATTGATGTTGGTGGCTACTACATGCCAGATGACACCAAGGCCTCCGTCGCCATGCGCCCGAGTGCCACATTCAACGGCATCCTCGCAACGATCTGATCGCGGCAAGAAGCAGAAGAAACACCGAACACGCACATCCCAAGGTTACGAATTCGTAACATGAATCCCGTTGCGCAATGCATCGGAAGCCAAGATTCAACAGGATGCACTTGGTGTGAGAATCAGTGCAACAGGAACAGGCGGGGGCAGCGCTCCCGCCTGTTTCATTATTCCCCGCCTCCACCCCATATTCTCCGTCACTCCAAATACGGCTTGGGAAACCACGGGGACCTTCGCCTGAAAATCAAGCCCGGATTCTTTGTGACAAGATCGTAACATTACTCCGGTTGCCGGGTGTGGGTCCGACTGATGACCTACTGCGTCCAATGATTCGGAGTTCTCACACCATCCGCTTCAGACGCCTCATCCTTCACTGGGTATTGGGAGTCTCTGTCGCCCTGTCCGGCCGCCTGGCCGCGCAGGACGCGAATCATTTGCTCGATGAGGAGCCGCCGCCAGTCGTGGATCCCGAGCCTCCGCAGACCTTTTCCATCCGCGAATTCCGCGTGGTGGGTGCCAAGACACTTCCAACCGGAGCGGTGGACAAGGCGCTCTACAGCCACACCGGTCCGGGCCGCACGCCGGAGGATGTGGAAAACGCCCGCGCATCGCTGGAGAAGGCCTACCACGACGAAGGCTACCAAACCGTTTCCGTCTCTGTGCCGCCCCAAGGGGTGAATACCGGCGTCATTGTGTTGCAGGTCACCGAGGCCACCGTCGGCCGCCTGCGCGTGAAGGGTTCCCGGTTTTTCGACATCGAGAGGATCAAAAAGATGGCCCCGGCGCTCGCAGAGGGCACCGTGCCGAATTTCAACGATGTGCAGCGCGACATCATCGCCCTCAACCAGACAGCCGACCTCCAGGTCACGCCCTCACTTGCCGTTGGAAAAACACCGGGAACTGTCGATGTGGAGCTCACGGTGAAAGACAAGTTCCCCCTGCACGGCAGTGTGGAGTTGAACAACCGCTACAGCGCGAACACGACGCCTCTGCGCCTCGATGCCTCGGTGCGCTACGACAATTTGTGGCAGATGGGACACACCATCGGCGCAGGCTTCCAGATCGCCCCGCAGCGCCCGAGTGATGCCCTCATTTTTTCTGGTTACTACATCGCCCGCACGCCATCCATCGACTGGGTTGCGCTCATGCTCCAAGCCACGCGCCAGAACAGCGAGGTCTCCACACTCGGCGGCACCGACTCTCTTGGAAACGGCGAAATCTACGGCGGGCGCTTCCTTTTCAACCTCCCCGCCAAAACCGGTTTCTACCACTCGGCCAGTATGGGCATCGACTACAAAGATTTTGCTCAAGACCTCGTTGTGGGCAACCAGACGGTTTCCAGTCCCCTCACCTACTGGCCATTCTCGATCAATTACAACGCCAGCTCGATCGGCAAACACTACGAGACCGAGTTCGGTGCCGGCGTGACCTTCTCCTTCCGAGGAACCGGAACGCAGGAAGCAATTGATTTCGACAACCGCCGCTACAATGCAAACGCGAACTTTTTCTACCTGCGCGGCAACTTGGCGCACACGCAGAAGTTGCCCTGGGATTTCCAACTCTTTGGCGAGGTGCAGGGTCAAGCGACGGCCAATCCCCTCGTGGACACCGAACAATACAGCCTTGGCGGGCAATCCACCGTGCGTGGTTACCTCGAGTCCGTCGTCACAGGCGACAATGCCATCGCCGGCACGCTGGAATTCCGCACACCTTCACTCCTCGGCTGGCTTCCGAAGGGCAATGAGTGGCGCTTGTTCGTCTTCATCGATGCCGGCTATGCCATGCTCAACGATCCGCTCCCCGAGCAGACCTCGACCTTCAACCTCTGGAGCTACGGCGTCGGCACTAGCATCCGCCTCGTGGACCACATCAATGGCGATTTCTTTATCGGCATTCCGCAGGTCACCCAATCACCCTCCGAAGCCTACCAACCACTCTTTTCCTTCAGCATCTCCGCAGAACTGTAACCGCACGATATGAAAACAACCGCATTCATCCGAACAGCCCTTCTCGCCGCCACGGCTCTTGTTTCCGTCACAGCGAACTCCTACGCCTGGTGGAACAAAGATTGGACCGCCCGCAGGCCCGTCACAATCGATACCACCAAGACCGGATTTGAAATCAGCGAACCGGTCGGCACCGCCACCATCCTCCTGCGCCTCCACCAAGGAAACTTCGATTTCTCCACTGCCAAAGAGGACGGCACAGACATCCGCTTCGTCACCGAGGATGACAAGACACCCCTCGAATCCCGCGTGGAAAAATGGGACGCTCTCATGAACGAAGGCTTCGTCTGGGTCAAAGTCCCCGACATCAAGCCCGGCGCACAAACCAAAATCTGGCTCTACAGCGGCAACCCCGAAATCAGCGCCGAGGACGCCGCAGACCCGCTCGCCGCGCACGATGCCGATACCATCCTCGCCTACAACTTCACCGCTGCCACACCCAAGGACGCCACAAAAAACGCCAATAACGCCACCTCCGGCGGCACGCTCTCCGAAGGAGCCCTCATCGGTCCCGGCATGCGCCTCCTCGGCAACACAGCCACCAAGATTCCCAGCTCGGAAACCCTCCGCGCCGATGCCGGCCAGCCTTTCACCCTGTCCACATGGTTGAAACAATCCACCCTCAACGAAAAAGGCGTCCTCTTCGATTGGGGTGACGACTCCGCCCGTTTCCAAGTCGTTTTCCAAGCCGGCGCACCTGTCGTGGTCATGACCTCCGCTGCCGGCACTTCCAAATCAACACCCGCCGACCCCGTCGCGCCCAATGTCTGGAAACACATCGCCGTGGTTTCTGACGGCTCAAGCACGAAACTCTTCGTCGACGGCAAGGAATACTCCTCCGTCGCCGCTGGTCTACCTGCCATCGTTGGCGAAGCCACACTCGGAGCGGATGCCGATGGCAAAAACGGCCTCATCGGCGAGATCGATGAGTTCAGCCTCTCGAAAACCGCCCGCCCCGCAGGCTGGGTCCAACTCGCCTACACCGGCCAGGCCGGCAATGATGCCAGCACCAAGCTCGTCGCCCTCGGCGAGGGCGAAGGCGGGGCCAGCGCAGGCGGCCACGGCGGTGCGATGGAGCATGTGATGCTCTTCGGCGACATCGCCAAGAACATGATGTTCGACGGCTGGATCGCCATCGGCGTCTGCGTGATCATGATGTTTGCAGGATGGACCGTTGCCTTCGTCAAATTTGTCAATCTCGATAAAATCAAAAAGGGCAACGCGGAGTTCCAACGCCTCTGGAAGGATGTAGCCACCGACCTCACGGCGATGGATCTCGACAACCCCGAATCCTCAAAAACCTTCGGCGGCAAAATCGGGAAAAAAGGCCTCACCCTCCTCGCCGACTCGCCCCTCTACCACATTTACCATGTCGGCTCGGAGGAAATCCGTCACCGCCTCGGCTTCGGAAAAAACAAGGGCCAAGGCCTCTCCGCCCGCTCGATCCAAGCCATCCGCGCTTCGTTGGATGCCGCCCTCGTGCACGAACAGCACCGCTTGGGCAACGGCCTCGTTTACCTCACCACCAGCATCGCCGGCGGACCCTATGTCGGTCTGCTCGGAACCGTCGTAGGTGTTATGATCACTTTCGCCATCATCGCCAAATCCGGCGAGGTGGATGTGAACTCGATCGCTCCCGGTATCGCCAGTGCCCTCCTCGCGACGACGGTCGGCCTCCTGGTCGCGATTCCGGCGCTGTTCATGTATAGCTTCCTGAATACCAGCATCAAAAACACCGTTTCCGCGATGCAGGTCTTCATCGACGAGTTCGTCGCCAAGGTCGCCGAATTCTACCCCACCCCGGGAGATTCCGCCCTCACCGTCCCGATCCGCCAAATCCGCACGCCGGAGGAGGCCGCACGCATTGAGGAGACCAAGGGCGATGAGAATGCCGCCATCATGGACAACCTCATCAAACACAAATAACCCACCATGGACGCCGGCGACGACAAATCCTACGACGACATCAATGTGACCCCGATGGTAGACCTCTACCTCGTGCTTTTGTTGATTTTTATCATCATGACCACAGCCGGAGTCCAGGGAGTGAAAATCGATCTCCCGAAAGGCAGCAAGGCACCAGCCCTCGGTGGCCCCAAAGGAAAATCCATCACGATCAACAACGAGGGCAAGCTGTTCCTCGACACCGTGCCGGTGACCATCCCCGAACTCGAAGCCAAGCTCAGCGAGCACAAATCCAAGGTGCCCGAGTTTCCCGTTGTCGTCCGCGGCGACCGCGCCACCCAATACATGATGGTCATGGAAGTCCTCGATGTGCTCGGACGCCTCGACATCAAGCAAATCGGCCTCGCCACCCAAGGCCCCAAGTAACCAACACCCATGCCCGACGAAGAAGAAGACGAACCGAGTTTCTTTGCGAAGCACAAAATCAAGATCATCCTTGGTGGCGTTCTCATCGTCGCGTTGGGAGTTTATTTCATTGGCGCACCGAAATCGGCCCCTAAGAAAAAATCCTCTGGCCCGGTGATGATTTCCCTGCCGCCGCCTCCGCCACCACCTCCCCCGCCGCCACCACCTCCGCCACCCAAGGAGCAACCGCCCGAACCCGAAACGGTGAAGGAGGAAAAATTCACACCAGAGGAGGTCTCAGAGCCCGAACCCCAAGCCGCACCCGAACCCGCCCCCATGGGCACGAACCTCGAGGGCAATGGCCCCGACGCCTTCGGCCTCGCCAAGGGCGGCGGCAGCGGCATGATCGGCGGCACAGGCACCGGAAAAGGCGGCAAGGGCTCGAAATTCGGCGGCTACGCCTCCCAAGTCCAAGGCTCCATCGTCCAAGCCCTACGCAACCACAAAAAAACCAAATCTGCCGCCCTCAATGTCACCGCCCGCATCTGGCTCGACGCCACCGGCCGCGTGACCCGCGCCACCATCTCCGGCTCCTCGGGCGACCCCGCCACCGACGCCGCCCTCCGCAACGAAATCCTCACCGGTCTGCAGATGCAGGCACCCCCGCCGGAAGGCATGCCGATGCCCATCGTCATGCGACTCAAAGCCACTCGACCCAACTGATCCCATGTGCCTGCCCACCACCCTAAAACTCCTCGCCCTCGCCAGCCTGCTTGCCGCCGTCCCGCTCCACGCGCAGGACTACACCGTCAGCGAGCCCGCAAAAAACAAGATCGTCATCGACTACGCACAGAATACGAATTCAGACCCCGGCCAGTGGAATTCCCTGTATAAAAAACCTGCTCCCGCTCCGACTCCGGAGCAAACGCCCACTCCAGAGCCAACCCCCGCTCCCACACCCGAAAGCACTCCCACCCCGGCCCCCACACCGGAAATCGAACCTCTTAAACCCGCCCAACCGGTCGAACAAACAATGTCCATGTCCTTGTCAGGCCCGGTGGATGTCGCACCAACCGCAACGCCGGAACCCCAGGCGACACCAACACCGCAACCTTCGCCGACCCCCGCTCCGGCAGCCGTAGCACCGTCTCCGACTCCAATACCCACTCCCGATCCGACCCCAGCCCCCACACCCGAACTCAAGCCAATCAAAGCCGCCATTCAGGAATCCCAGTCGAACGCCGCGCCACTTCCCGTTGTCGAATCCCCGCTTCCCTCGGCTCCCTCCACCCCCACCGGCAATGTCACCATCAACCTCATTCAAAAACTCGTGAAGCGCGGCATCCTCACCCAAGAGGAAGCAAACGATATGATCCGCCAGTCGGAAGCCGAGGCCGAGGCCGTCCGCGCCCAGAGCCAGACCGACATGGTCGCCATAGCCCAGGCCGCCGCCGTGCAAGTTGTCGCCACCTCAGCTCCCGCAGGTTCCGACCTCCCACCCACCTCGCCGGATGACATCCGCGTGACCCACATCCCCCAACCCGTCAAAGATCAGATCAAAGAAGAGATCAAACTCGAACTCGCCACCAACCGCACCTCCCGCGAGATCGCCAACTCCCTGCGCCTCCCGAAATGGGTTGAGAACGGCAAGGCCGCCTTCGACCTCCGTGTGCGCTACGCCGGCACCTTCTTCCCGACCGGCAACGACGCCAGCGGAGCCTTCCCGAATTTCAACGCTATCAACACCGGCGCTCCCTTCGATACCACAGGCACCCAGTTCGCGCCCCAGCTGAATGTGGACCAAAACCGCAACCAGTATCTCCTCCGAGCCCGCTTCGGCATGGACTTCGCCATGAGCGAAAACTTCTCCTCTGGCTTCCGCGTAGCCACCGGCAGCAACAACTCGCCCGTCTCCACCAACCAAGGCATGGGCGTCGCCAACTCCGCCACCCAAGGCCAAGGCGGCAACTTCAGCAAATACGCCATCTGGCTCGACCGCGCCTTCCTGCGCTACGACTTCAATGTCATCGAAGCCATCAAATCCACCGCATGGGTCGGCCGTTTCGAGAACCCCTTCTTCAGCACCCGCCTGATCTGGGATGACGACCTCGGCTTCGACGGTGCCGCCCTCACCACCAAGGCGAACATCACAGAGAACTTCGCCCTCTTCGGCACCGGCGGCGCGTTCGTTGTTTACAACACCGACTTCAACTTCTCATCCAACCAGCCCGCAAAATTCGCCAGCTACGACAAATACATGTTCGGTGGACAAGGTGGCTTCGAGTGGAAAATCGGCGACGACCTGAAATGGAAAACCGCCGTGGCCCTCTACTCGTTCTACAACATCGAAGGCGAACTCTCCGATCCTTACACTCCCCTCACCGTCAACGACGCCAGCAACACGGATAACAGCCGCCCCTCCTTCGCCCAAAAAGGAAACACCTACATGGCCATCCGCAACATCACGCCGGATGCCAGCAACGACTACGGCGCGATCAACCAATGGCAATACTACGGCCTCGCCACCAAGTTCAACGAACTCGCCCTCACTTCCCAGATCGACTACGACGGCTTCGAACCCGTCCGCATTTCCGTCGTCGGCGAATATGTTCAGAACCTCGCATTCAACCAGGACGACATCAACGCCATCGCCGTCAACAACCGCAGCGCGCTTGATGAAAACGGCCTCACCGACATCGGCGCTTTCGATGGCAGCCCCTACGGCTGGTTCGTTGACCTCCGCGTCGGCACCCCTGCCCTCGCAAAACGCTGGGACTGGCTCCTCTCCGTCGGCTACCGATGGATCGGCTCCGACTCCGTGGTTGACGGCTTCACCGACTCCGACTTCGGCGGCGGCGGCACCAACATGCAGGGCTTCACCGCAGCCGGGTTCCTCTCCCTCTCCGAGAATGTTTACCTCGGCCTGCGCTGGATGGGCTCCGAAAGCATCACCGGCCCGCAATACGACACCAATATCTTCTACCTCGAGGTCAACTCCAAATTCTAACGCCATATGAAAATCAAAACCTACGCACTCCTGGCCGCAGCCGCCGTCCTCCTCTCGCCGCTCCTCCGCGCCGCCGAAGAAGACCCCACCGCAAAGTTCCGCGAAGCCCTCAAGGACACCATGCTCAAGCTCCGCGCGGCCCAAACCGACCTCGCCAACGCCCAAGCCGCGCAATACGCCGCCGAAGCCAAGGCCACCGAACTCACAGCGAAAACCGAGTCCCTCAACAAGGAACTCGCCAACGAGCGCAACACCTCCACCAACATGATCGCCGATCTCAATAAAAAGATCGCCGACCGCGACAACTCGATCCTCGAACTCAACGCCGCCCTCGCCAAATGGAAAAAATCCTACGGCGAAGTCGCCAAACTCGCCTCCAAACGCGAAGGCCAACGCGCCCAACTCGACACCAAACGCATCGAGCTCGAACGCAAAGTCCAAGAGGAACAGGCCAAAAACATCGAGATGTATCAAGCTGGCATGGAAATCCTCGACCGCTACGAAAAATTCGGCCTCGGCGACGCCATCCTCGCCCGCGAACCCTTCACCGCCGCCCAACGCGTCAAATTCCAAAACCTAGTCCAAGACCTCTCCGACAAACTCACCGACGCCCGCATCCCAGACGACGCCCCCAACAAAACCCAACCCCGTCAATAAGGTCAACAAAGTCAATCAGGTCATCCGATCCGTCCAATCCGTCCGATCAGCCTAATCCGTCTAGCCCAAAACTCACCCACCATGCTCCGCCTCACCACCCTCGCCCTCCTCGCCGCCGCCTCACTCACCCTCCCCGCCCGCGCCGCCGACTCCGTTATCGCCCGCGCTGGTGACCGCGACATCACAGTCGCGCAAATCCAACCCTACCTCGCGAGCCTCAGCGAAGCCGACCGCGCCGCCCTCAAGCAAAACCCTGCCGCCCTCAGCCAAGCCGTCCGCACCCTCATTCTCCAGCAAGTCCTCCTCAAAGAAGCCAGCAACGCCGACTGGGACGACAAGCCCGACACCCAAGCCCTCCTCGCCCGCGTCCGCGACGCCGCTATCGCCGAGAGCTACCTCGAATCCGTCACCAAAGTCCCAGCCGACTTCCCCTCGGATGCCGAAATCAAGGAAGTCTACGACGCCCGCAAGGCCGAACTCACCCTGCCCAAGCAATACAAACTCGCCCAAATCTTCATCGCCAACGGCACCGACCCTGCTAAAGCCAAGGCCAAAGCCGACGCCCTCGCCAAGCAGGTGAAATCCAGCGACTTCGCCGCGCTCGCGAAAACCAACAGCGACGAACCCCGCAGCGCCGCCAACGGAGGCGAGATCGGACTCCTCCCCGAAGACTCCATCCAGCCCGCCATCCGCAAAGCCCTCACCGGCCTCGCCAAAGGCGCCACCGCCGGCCCCATCGAGCTGGGCGACGGACTCTACTTCGTCAAAATCCTCGACATCCAGGAACCCCGCACCGCCACCCTCGACGAGGTAAAACCCCAAATCATCCGCGCCCTCCGCACCGAACGCCAGAACCTAAACCGCCAAGCCTACCTCCAACGCCTCCAAGCCCAAGCCCCCATCACCCTCGACGAAATCGCCTTACCAGCCCTCCTGAAACCCGACGACAAAAAATAACCCCGCAAGTCACAAAATCGTCACAAAACCAACCCTCAACCCACCACCCAACCCCGCCGATTACCTCTCCTCACGCAGCACAACCCATCAGATTCGTCCGATCAGCCTGATCCGCCCAATCCGTCCGATTCCTAAAACTTCTTTCCCATGCTGAAAACCGGCCACCGCACCAAATACCACCTCCGCGCCTTCGAGTTCCTCGCAGCGCGCAGGCGTTCGCGTGCCGTTCTCACATGCACCCTCCTCGCCTCCTTCCTCGCCACGATGCCCACCGGTGGACTCCAAGCCGGCGACATCCTCCGAGGCGGAGCCAGCGCCGGCAACGCCAAGCGAAACTCCGAAGCCCGCGCCAACGCCGGTGCCGCCGCAGCCGAAGCCGCCAAAGTCCGCGCCCAAGACCGCCTCGCCCGCACCACCAAGGCCGTCAACGACATGCGCGCCCTACAAGCCTCCGCCCGCGCCGCCGCAGGAGCCAATAGCATCCCCAACGGCCTTACGGATGGCGGACTCAAAGTCCTCACCGGCGCCAACGCGAAATGGGAAGGTGCCAATGCCGCGACCGCCTCCGGTAACACCGTCGGCATTACCCAAACCGCCGCCCAAGCCCTCCTCCACTGGGAAACCTTCAATGTAGGCAGTCAAACCACCGTCAACTTCGAGCAATCCGCCGGCGGAGCCGACTCCGGCAAATGGATCGCCTTCAACAAAGTCTTCGACCCCACCGCCAAACCATCCCAAATCCGTGGCAAAATCAACGCCCAAGGCCAAGTCTACATCATCAACCAAAACGGCATCATCTTCGGCGCCGGTTCCCAAGTCAACGCCCGCACCCTCGTCGCCTCCGCTCTCCCGATCAACGATGTTTTGAGAGAAAGAGGCATTCTGAACCAGGAAGCAAACAATGTGCGTTTCCTTCTGGACGGAGCTTTCAGAGACAACTCGATAGGAACTGGTAAAATTGGCGATGTCGTCGTTGAATCTGGGGCGGTTCTATCTGCTCCATCCAACGAAGCCAAGAGTGGTGGACGCATTATCTTGGCGGGTGCCAATGTGGAAAACAATGGATCCCTGCTTGCTCCAGACGGACAAGTTATCCTTGCCGCAGGCCTACAAGTAGGGTTTGAGGCCAGTTCCGAGGCAACTCTGCGCGGCCTGAAACCATACATCGGCAAAGTTTCCGGCTTGAAGGACTCCAATAATATCGATGTGCTCCCCACCGCTACCAGTGCAGGCACCACAAAGAATAACGGCCTCATCGAAGTCACTCGCGGAAGTGCCTACCTCGCAGGCAGCCAGGTTCACCAAAGTGGAGTCATCCAAAGTTCCACATCCGTTGCTTTGAATGGCAGGGTGGATTTAATGGCCAGTTACGCTGCGATTCCAAACCCTGACTTCACCGGTTCCGGCCAAGGTTTTTATAATACACAAACCGGGAATGTTTACTTCGGAGAAAACTCGCTGGTTGCAATCCTCCCGGACTGGGCAGACCCTGAAAAATCCATTGGCTCCAAACTGGCACTAAATACCGAGATCAATGCCCAAGGAAGAAATATTCACTTGGGAAAAAGCGCGATACTCCATGCCCCCGGAGCGAAGGTGATTTTTGAGGTGGGCAATTGGTCAGCGGATACAACATCTCCGTTCAAGCGGAGCACGGGACAAATTTACTTCGACCAAGGCTCCTTGATTGATGTTTCCGGTTCCACCGCGATTAAGGTGCCAGTTTCACAAAATATCATCGAACTATCAATGCGAGGAGCCGAGTTTGCCCGTTCGCCCCTGCAGCGCACGGGCCCCCTGCGTGGCACAGACCTGAATATCGATGTGCGGCGAACCGGTTCTTTGGGAGATTGGCAGTGGATCGGAACTCCGCTTGGAGATGTGACTGGATATGCGGCTCTCATTAAAAAAGGTGTTGGCCAACTGACTCTTATCGGCGGCACAGTGGATCTCAAGGCTGGTGGATCCATAATCACGCAGGGTGGATCGATTATTGATGTCTCGGGCGGCTTCGTGGAGTGGCAGGGCGGAATGACAAAAACAAGTAGGTTGCGCTCGGGTGGTTCAATTATTGATATTTCCGATGCAACGCCGGATCGAATTTACGATGGTATTGACACTGCAAAAAGCTTTTCCACCTCGACAAAATGGGGAGTCACCAAAACATTTGCCCACCCCCGGGCAAAAGTAGGAGAACGATTCGAGCCCTCATACTTGGAAGGCGCCGATGCGGGGATCGTCAGGATGTATGCCCCATCCATGGCACTGGATGGCAAAATTTCTGCCCAAACCGTTGAAGGTCCTCGCCAGCAGCGCCAAACGAGTTCCTCTGTGGGCTACGAAGGCAGCCGACTCACTGCAAAAAAATCTCTCATCGGCAAGCCCCCCAAGGGCGGCACCTTGGCGATGGAATTCACTGGAGACTACTTGGAAGGAACTACTTACTATAAATACTCGCCACTACCTCCCACGATCACATTCAGGGATGGCACTTCACTCGCTCCAGTCGGAGCGTTTCCGACGGATGGCGGAACGCTGGGAGCGATCTTGGATCCGAGTCGGATTGCTTCATTCATTATTTCACCTGAGGAGCTTGAAGAAAATGGAATTTCAAATCTCAGTATCGATAACGGCGATGGAGACATCCTCATCCCATCAGGCGTCGCTATTGCGACCCGCCCTGGCGGCTCAGTGGCTCTAAAGGGCAAAAATGTCGATGTCCAAGGCTCCATTACGAGCCCTTCGGGTTCTGTGTCACTCACAGCATACAGCATTTCCCCCTACGAGTATGCTCGCTCAAGCATCACCTCGCTGCCACTACCCGGAGCGAACAGAGGTCTCGTTTCTCTCGGGGCAGCTGCTGCATTGAATGTGGCGGGAGTGAATTCGGATGACTCGCCAACATCGAACTTAAACCCTCTGGCCACCATTTCACGCAAGGGCGGATCGGTGCTGCTGGAAGGTTTGAATGTGCAAACTGCTGCGGGGAGCCTCATCAATGCCTCGTCGGGAATCAGCATCTCAGCAATCGGAAAAATCGCCTATGGTGATGGTGGATCAATTTCACTCAAGGCGGGTCAAGATCCATCCTACAAGAGCATACTCGGAGGAAAACTGGTCATAGGCGGAACATTGAACGCGTATGGCGGTCTGACTGGAAAAGGAGGTTCTCTTACCATTCAATCCCAAACTGTTCAAATTGCGGGATCTACCCAGAATCCACAAACTCTTCTCCTTTCTCCTGAGTTTTTCAATCAAGGCGGTTTTTCCACCTTCAACATTGCAGGACTGGGAGAACCCATTGCTGGAGCGCCAGGACAATTCACGCCGGCGGTGCTTATCTCAAGCGGGGTAACGCTCTCTCCAAGCGTCCAGTCCACCACAGTGAACCGAAACGCAAAATCGCAAGCAGCATTTGCACGAGTTGTCGCGGAACCCCAAATTTTTCAGCCACCGGTTACTTTGAAATTCAGCGGTACTTCGATTAAAAACAGCTTTACTGGCGCCATCTTGGCGCGAGGTGAAGTGGTTATGGCCGACTCGGCATCAATCAGTCTGGAACCCGGCTTGGAGGTCTCCAAAAATTCCTTGCTCTCTAATACTTTGGGCAGCCTCACCTTCGAAGGTGAGGCGGTTTCGATTCTTGGCTCGTTGAGCGTTCCTGGTGGGAGCATCAGCATCGCTGGCGGCTCGATTTACTTATCAGAAACCGGAACGCCGGCAGCATATACAACTGTCTATTTGGGACCCAACAGCCGTCTTTCTACGGCGGGTAAGTTGGTGACACAGCCCGATCCTTATGGGCGCCAACGAGGTTGGGTCCTACCTGGAGGTTCCATCTCGGTACAAGGAAATATCGTGGCCCAACGGGGTGCTGTGCTCGATGTGTCTGGAGCCAGCGGAAAACTCGACCTTACGGATTCGGAGCGGGGAGTTGCTCGGGATTCCAGTATATTGAGTTCGCGAGCCAAACTCTCCTCCTGCCCGTTGGGTATTTACACAGAACGCGCCATAGTTGAGAGCGATGCCGGCAAAATCACACTCAAAGGCGGGCAAATGCTTTACTCGGAAGCCACCTTGCTTGGAAAGGCGGGAGGCTCAACTGCCTTGGGGGGATCTCTATTTGTATCATCCGGCCGATTTGTTTCAGGAGACTCCTACGATAGCGATATCAACCTCCTCGTCACTCAAAGTCAGGCGAATCTCTTGCAGTCCCAGTCACCAGGTGTCGGACTGCCTTTAGTAGACGGAGCTGCCTTCGTAAACGAAGGTCGCTTTGCGGTGGAAACCTTCAAGGCAGGCGGGTTTGATGTTCTTGCCCTAGATGGAAATGTGCGTTTCTCCGGAGCAGTTGAAATCAATGCCCGCAGAGCCCTCCGTGTTGGAACTGGCGGCGTGATCTATGCAAATGGAGCGGTTAATCTCACTTCGCCTTATGTGGCTTTGGGCCAGGTCTTCCGCGATCCGATCAATCCTGACAAAGACACGGTTTCCTATTTCAGAAAAACCATCGGGGGTAGCTCAAGCGATCACTTTTTCGCACCCACCTTCGGCCCGGGCAGCCTGAATGTTACGGCCGATTTGATCGATGTCGGAACGCTTTCGTTTCAAAATATTGGTGCAGTTAACCTAAACGCCGCCTCGGGAGATATACGTGGTTCAGGCACACTGAATATTCGGGGAGACTTGAGGCTCACTGCCGGTCAAATTTACCCAGCCACAGCCAGTTCGTTTAACATTTTTGCTTACGACCCCAATACCGCCGGTGGCGTGAAAGGTTCGATCACCATTCGTGGTGGCGAGGCGCGATCTACCCC
The DNA here is from genome assembly GCA_044369905.1 of Terrimicrobiaceae bacterium. Lineage (GTDB taxonomy): Bacteria > Verrucomicrobiota > Verrucomicrobiia > Chthoniobacterales > Terrimicrobiaceae > UBA967. Next base: position 31,352 of record JBILWM010000006.1, read on the forward strand.
GTATTCAGCTGGTGGAGAACTGAATTTTTATGCCTCGACCCTCGACCAAGGGGGCACACTCAGGGCTCCAATGGGGTCTATTACACTTGGTTGGGATGGCACGGGCACCGCACCAAGCGATCCGATTACGGGAACCACACTCACAAGCCCAACAACACAAACCCTCACATTGGCCGCAGGCAGCCTCACATCGGTATCAGGCAGCGGTCTTTACATCCCCTACGGCGTAAGCCCGGATGGCAATTCCTGGCTGGATCCTCGCGGAGTTGACATTACGGCCTCCAGACTCAAATCCAAACAAATCAACCTCTCTGGGCGAAGTGTCACAACGGCCGCCGGATCGGAATTGGACATCAGCGGGGGCGGTGACCTTTTTGCGTTCCGTTGGATCCAGGGGAATGGTGGCCCAAGCGATATTCTTACATCCTCCACAAGTTTCGCTATCATGCCTGGATATAACTTTGACTACGCGCCGTTTGGAGCATTTAACGACCTCACGGATGACGCTGGTTTTGTGAACACGGCCATTTCCACAGGCGATAAAATCTACCTCAGCGGAGGTGGTGGGCTTGCTGCGGGGTCCTACACACTCCTTCCCGCACGCTATGCGATGCTCCCGGGAGCATTCCTTGTGACCCCGTCCACAGGCAGTCCAGCCCGGGGCTTGAATCGTCCGGATGGAAGCGCGATCGTCAGTGGATATCGAAGCAATGCGCTTGGCAGCCCAATAAACGCGCGATCCTTGCACAGCATTTATGAAGTGGCCTCGTCCGAAGTCATATCCGATAGAGCCGAATACACCACCTACGAAGCCTCCGAGTTTCTTCCCATGCGGGCCGCCCAGCTTGGGATCACCACACAACGCCTGCCTTCGGATTCTGGTGCTTTGGTGTTCAAATCTCAAACAGCCATGGAGTTGAAGGGCGCCGTAAAATCGGCTGCGCTGACTGGAGCGCGTGGTGCAAAAATCGACATTTCCGCCCCGCTTGACTTCACCATCAAAAATGGCTCAGGCACTCCTGCCGCCGGGAATGTCTTTTTGGATTCCTCAACACTCACCTCCTGGGGTGCCGAAAGCCTCCTCATCGGCGCCGGGCGTTCGAATACCGGACTCCTTTCGGTTGCAGCGAAAAGCATCACCATTGATAATTCAGGCACAACGCTCTCCGCACCGGAGTTGATTTTCACAGCCAGAGACTCATTGGTCTTCGCTCCAAACAGCTCGGTTGTAGCCACAGGAACCATCTCGAGCTCGCCGGAGTCTTTACAAATTGTCGGCGATGGCGCCTTGACTCGCATCAGCTCAGCGGCATCACCCATAACCTCCCGCACAGGCACCACCGCAAGTGCCGTTCCGCTTTTGAACATTGGATCAGGGGCCCGCTTGGTTGGAACTTCCATTACCCTCGATTCCTCTTCTCGAATGACCATCGATGCCACTGCTGAAGTTCTCACTTCGGGAATCAAACTCAGTGCAGGCCGCATCAGCATTGCTCAAGCCAACTCCGGCGTTCTCCCTGCGGATGCAGGCCTTATTCTGACAGGTAGCCTTCTCACAAATCTTGGTCGCTCGAGTGCCTTGGCTCTCCAAAGCTACTCCTCGCTGGATTTCTATGGAACCGGCTCTTTTGGCGAAACTCTCTCGACCCTAACCCTCCAAGGCCGCCAGATGCGCGGATTCAACTTGGGTGGAGGCGAGGTCGTTCTAAATGCCGGAAAAATCCTTCTCGAAAATCCCGGAGCCACCATTCTTCCTGGGATCGCAGCCGCACCGTCCGGCAGCTTGCGCCTAAATACCGGCACCGTCCAATTTGGCTCGGGAACAATGGATATCGACCAGTTTTCTACAGTCTCATTCAGCACCAGCCAAGGAATTTATGTCGATGGCGATGCCGCTGTTGACTTTTCTGGAAGCCTCACTGGTAATGTGCCACGGATTTCTGGATCCGATGGCTCCACACTCGTGCTCAAAACAGATGGATCCATGGCCTTCACAAAATCCGGAACATCTTCCATCTCATCCGGCCTGGCTCCAAGCCTGAACTTCGAAGCCTCATCGATTCAAATGGCCTCCGATATTCTGGCATCTAGCGGCTTGATCTCGCTCAAGGCACGCATTGGAAACATCCAAGTAGCCGGAGCATTGAATGCCCAAGGAACAGAGCAGCGGTTCTTCGATGTGGTGAAATACACGGATGGCGGCACGATCCGACTTGAGGCACCACTTGGAAACATCGCCTTAGAGACGGGTAGCAATGTTTCGGTGGCTTCGCATACAGGAGGCGGAAACGCGGGCTACTTCTCCGCATCGGCCCCCACTGGCATAGTCACCCTGGGGGGAACCCTCTCAGGCTCCGCTCCCACAGGGCAACGCCAAGGCACCGCACAATTCGATATCGGATCGCTTGGCTCTTTTTCAAATCTGAACACCACACTACGGAATGGAGGCTTCTACGGAGAGATCAATATCCGCCTTCGCAATGGCGGGATCAGCATCGCCGAGGCAGTTCTCGCAAAAAAATTCACCCTCTCGACGGATAAAGGAGACATCACAATCGGAAATGGCGGCTTCATAGATGCCCGAGGCACTACCGGTGGAAGCATTGCCATTATGGCCCGTGGATCCGTCACTCTGGAATCCGGTTCCCGCCTCTCGGTGGCGGCCCAAAAATTCAGCAACGCCGGCAAAGGTGGCAGCATTCGCTTGGAGGCAGGCGTTGCCACGGATGAATCGGGTAGCGTTGCTCCAAACCTCGCAGCGCTTCTGGATTTAAAAAACGGCTCTGATATTGATCTTTCAGTGGCCGAATACACGGCTGGTGATTACCTAACCCCTGGCTCCAGCGCCTTCTTTGGCAAATTTCAAGGAACCCTCCAACTCAGAGCTCCCAGAAATGCTGCAAACAATGACTTGCTGATAAATGCGATCGGATCATCGATTGTCGGAGCGTCCAGCATCGTCGCTGAGGGATTTGAAGTCCAGACTGCTCCAGCGGGTCTCATCACAGGTTGGAGGTCAGCCCACAACGCCCTGCCACAAGTGGGGACTTTACAAAGAACAATATACGATAGAGCTGCAAGCTTCTTGTCCGTCGCTAATCACTCTAGCATGATAACACGCCTCCTAGGCGCGGATACGCAAAGCCTTAGCAGTTTGTTTGTCATTGCGCCCGGCGTTGAAATCATCAGCTCCTCCGGCAGCCTTTCACTCGGAAACACGAACGCAGAAATTCTCGCAAAAATCGGTGCATTTTCGAACGCAAAGCAAATCACTTCACTCGGGAGCTCCGATGTCACCTCTGCAGATTGGAATCTCAGCGATTTCCGCTTCGGCCCCAAACTTGCACCCGGCGTCCTGACCCTACGAGCTGCGGGTGATATTGCTTTTAACAACTCGTTGAGTGATGGATTTACGCCTTTGACTGTAGCAAATATAACAGCGCGCCAAAGCAATGCCAACTCCTCCCTGTGGCTTGGCCAACTCCAAGATTTGAATCCTCTCCTCCCGCTCAACACTCAATCTTGGAGTTTCCGAGTTTCTGCTGGGGCCGACTTTGGTTCCGCGAATCTGGCGGCTGTAAATTCTGGTTCCGGATCTGTGCTCGTCGGTGAATACTACCCTGCCGTTCCCAATTCTTCCGCTGTCGGAGTGCTCGGACTGACACGCGACTCATTGCGAATTTTCAGAAGAAGTGGCGCACAAACACAAGATTTGGGAACCCGTTATGAAGTCGTTCGAACAGGAACGGGGGATATCACAATCAATGCAGGTGCCAATATCCGCCTAAGAAATGATTTTGCAACAATCTATACTGCAGGAACTCGCATCCCAAATCCGCGGAATGTATATAGCAATAATGATTTCCGACCGCCTACTTTCTACTTTCAATCAACGGCCGGCGAAGATAGCTCAACACAAGACAATAACTCATTGGGGGCGGCCCAACAATTTTACGGTAAAACAGGCTACACAGATGAAGCCGGTCAACTTCGCCGCATCCCACAATGGTCACTAGCAGGCGGCAATGTGCAACTCTCCGCTCAAATGAACATAGGCCATTACACAACAGACAATGGTCTGCCTAACGGGAATATCATTGCTGCATCCTCACGCCAGCAACCCACAAATTGGCTGTTCCGACGGGGTGCGCTCGAAAATTCCGTCTTCGATTCCATAACATACAACTCGCTCACAGATCCATCCGCATCCACAACTTGGTGGGTGGATTACAGCAACTTCTTCCAAGGCATTGGAGCACTAGGCGGCGGCGATGTAGCCATGATTGCGGGCGGTGATGTCGTAAATCTGGATGCTGTCGCCCCAACAAACGCCCGTATGGCAGGCAAGAACGCCCTCGGCAACAATATCGCTCCCAATGCCGCACTTCTTCTGGAATTGGGTGGCGGGGATGTCTCGGTGCGTGCTGGAGCAAATCTTGATGGCGGAATTTATTATATCGAGCGAGGACAAGGTATTTTAACGGCAGGAAAGGAAATCAAAACGAATTCCGCAAGAGCACCATCATTTGAAACACTGCAAGGTTTGCCCAACACACAAAATGAATTGAATTGGCTGCCAACGACACTCTTTCTTGGCAAGGGCCAATTCTCCGTAAGCGCGAGCCAAGACATCCTCCTCGGACCTACGCTAAATCCTTTCCTCCTGCCAGCAGGTTTAAACAACCGTATTTGGTATAACACAGCCTTCAGCACCTATTCCTCCGGTAGCGGCGTGTCTGTGACATCGCTCGGCGGTGGCATCACCCACCGATTGGCAGCAACCCTCAATGATGCCAGCTCAGCCACACCAATTTTCAGCAACTGGCTGGAAAGGCAGAACCTCTTCGATTCATCCAAATATCCGAACCCAAGTGTTCCAAAACTCAGTGCAGCCTACTACCAGCCATGGATTCGTCTGGCAGAAAAAACCTTAGACAGCTTCTCCACCTCTGCGACTATCGCAGCCCCCAGTCTCTGGAGCACATCTTTTGGTGGAAGCGTAAACATAGTTGGCGATTTGAACCTCTATCCGTCTGCCACAGGAACAATCGAAATTCTTGCAAAGAATGAAGTGTCTGCACTTAATCCAACAGGTCAGGGCAAAATCAACGATGTGTCTGGCATTACTTGGCTCTCCGCTCAAATCAATCTCTCCGATGCGAATCCAGAGACACTCAACAACATCCTCACCCCCTCAGGCCGCCTCACAAGCAGTGATCGGCTCATGCAAGCTCAGTTCAGCGAGACAGGATCATTCACAGGAGCCAGCGCATCCATTAGCGTGAAACAAGCCCTGCATGCCAAAGGACTCCTCCATGCGACTGATGCCAACCCATTACGCATTTATGCCAAAGGCGGGGATATTACTGGTCTAGGACTATTTTCTGCGAAGAAAGCGAATGTTTTTGCATCGAAAGATATTTCCGATGTGTCGTTCTACATTCAAAATTTAACCTCACAGGACAACTCCATCATCAGTGCTGGGCGAGACATTATTGCCTACAATGCAAATACCTCTAAGCGGGAGCGGGCAGCATCCGATGGAAATATTCTCTCGGCAGGTGAAGTACCCTTGAGTGGCGATCTGCAAATCAGCGGCCCGGGAACGCTGCAAGTCTTGGCAGGCCGCCATATCGATCTAGGCACCGGCGCTGTAAACTCGGACGGCACCGGTGCAGGAATCATCAGCATCGGGAATGCACGGAATCCCTACCTGCCCACTCAGGGAGCTCAATTGATCATATCAGCCGGGCTCGGTAACATCGCGCAGGGACTTTCGGCAAGTTCCTTGAAACTTCAGGCTTTCATCGACCAATTTGTGCTAGGAGCTGAGGGCAGCACATACCTGGCCGAACTTGGGATTTCCAATTTCGCAACTTTGAGCGAAGAAGCAAAAGCAGCTGCTGCCTTGGAGGTGTTTTACCTCGTTTTACGCGATTCGGGCCGTGCAGCTACTAAAGCCAAAGAAACTGCAAAAGGAAAAGACGGATACGCAGCAGGGTTTAAAGCCATCGAAACCCTCTTCGGCTCCACAGAGAATCCAGGGGACGTTCTAGCCAGATCCCGTGACATTCGAACAAAGAGCGGCGGGGACATTCACATTTCCATCCCTGGAGGCAAGCTGGAACTCGCCTCCACCAAGGGAACAGGCGAAAACCCGATTCCTCCAGGCATCGTTACGGAGTCGGGCGGTAACATCAACATTTTTGCCAATGACGATGTAAGCATTGGAATCGGACGCATCTTCACCCTCCGCGGCGGAAATATTGTCATATGGTCATCCACCGGAGACATCGCAGCCGGCGTTTCTTCCAAAACCGTGCAATCCGCTCCGCCCACGCGCGTCCTGATCGACCCGCAATCCGCTGCTTTGGAGACGGACTTGGCTGGCCTGGCTACTGGTGGCGGCATCGGTGTGTTGGCCACAGTCGAAGGTGTTAAGCCGGGTGATGTCGACCTGATCGCCCCGGAAGGCGTTATCGATGCAGGGGACGCTGGCATTCGATCCACCGGCAATCTGAATATCGCCGCCACAGCAGTCCTGAACGCCAGCAACATTTCCACAGGCGGAACCACTAGTGGCGTCCCGTCGGCACCCACAGTGGCCGCTCCCAATGTGGGAGGCCTGACCTCGGGTTCCTCCTCAAGCGCCGCAGCCAACAGCGCAGCCAGCAGCGTCGCCAACCAATCGGCGGCCCCGCCAAAAGAAGTCATGGAAACCCCTTCCATGATTACTGTCGAAATTCTCGGTTATGGCGGAGGAGCAGGTGATAGCAGAGAAGAAGAAAACGAAGGCTAGAAATTGGTAAAGGAGCAATTCGTCCTGCGATCATGAGAAACTCGTCCTCCGTGCTTAATTCTTCAGGCTCCACTTTCAAATCAGTTTTTCATTCCCCGGTCTCTTTGTTGCTTTTGGCATTCCTGGTTGTATTTCTGGGTGCCGATACAATCTGGCGATACGAGAGCCTTTCCAAGGTATCTGCAGTCAAAACCAACGAAGTTCCGATTGAACAATCACGATACTCAAGCGAAGCAAAACCCCACTCGATCATTTTGCCGCCAAGCACAATGGATGGCCGCTGGTGGGTTCTGCATACAGAAAAGTTTTTAAATCAAAGCGCATCTTGGCGGGTGCGCTCCACCACTTTGGACAATGCACCGGAAGGGCGCGAGGTGCACTGGAGTTCAAGCATCGTATGGATTCTGGCGATACTTTCGAAAATTTACGGTAGCATCACAGGGCATCCTGCGAGCCAGTCTGTTGCCAAGGCGGCTTTTTGGGTCGGCCCATTCACGCTCATATTTAGTCTGATTTTACTGGGTTGGATTTCCTCCCTACGATTCGGCCACCTTCCAACAATTCTGTTTTTACTGATTTTTTCAGTATGCCCAACAATTTACCAAGCATTTCGCGCAGGTGAAACAGACCACCACGGACTGGCTTGCACATTCACAGCGGCATCAATTCTGTCGCTGGTTGCCGGTGGATCCGGTCTGCTTTATCGAAAAAAATCTCCGTACGCCTTTTTTCCATCTTCATTGGAAAATGCGAGAAACTGGTTTCGCTTGTCAGGAATTTTAGGCGCAACTGCTCTTTGGATCAGCGCCGCCTCATTCATCCCAATCCTTGCCGCCTGCGGTCTTGCTGGATTGGGCGCTTTTTTTATACGGGATCGCACAGCCGCCATAGCCGCGCCTGAACTGTGGAGATCATGGGCAAAAGCAGGATTCTGGGGATGTTTATTCTTTTACCTCTTCGAATACTTTCCATACCATATGGGGCTTCGACTAGAGGTTAACAATCCCTTATATGCACTGGCATGGTTGGGGGCTGGAGATTTATTGGCCCGATGGATTACTTTTCTAAACGGAGGAAAACCATTCCCAAAGGGCCGAATGAGCATTTTCTTTGCTGGGATTTCCGTTTTTTTTGTTTTATTGCCTTTGGTTCTGATCAAATTCGCCCCCTCGGAATTCTTTCTGGTATCAGATCGTTTTCTCCTACTGCTTCACAACCAGTTTATCCAAGAATTTCAAAGTCTTCCCAAAGCCTTATCAGAGGGTAACTGGATCGCCATTTGCATCGAATGGTTTGCATTACCCCTCTTCGCTCTGGTAGGAACCGCCATACTGTTCCGGACAGGTGACCTCAAGGGCCCTTGGTTGCCAGCGCTTCTGACCGTGGCCACTCCTGCGCTTTTAATGCAGGCGCTTGCAATCTGGCAAATTCGCTGGTCAGTACCGGCACAAACACTATGGGCCCTATACGCACTTGTGTTGTTGGATGCTGCTTTCCGCTCCAGAACCGTGAAATCCGTAGTATCCCTTTTTGCGATTTGTGCCGTGGCTACTTGCGCCCCGCTTGCTCTCGGCACCTTCTCGACATTCTTCCGCAATGCAGGTGAGGAACCTCTGCCCAAGAGTGTTATCCCAACGCTCATTGCCAGAGACATCTCCCACAGACTCCTCCAAGCCGATCCCAACAAACTCCCGACGGTCCTCACCGGTCCCACGACATCCACCGAAATGAACTACTATGGAGGAATCCGCACCCTCGGAACTCTTTACTGGGAAAACTTGCCAGGGTTAAAATCTGCCGCATTGATTTTTGCCGCGCCCGACGAAACCACATTCCGCCATCTGATCGACAAATCCGGCGTGAATTACCTTCTCGCCTCCACGTGGGATGATTTTGGAAATGCCTATGTGGATCTCTTGCGACAGGCTGGTTACACCGTGCCAGAATCGGGCCATACCTACTTGGAGAGACTTCTCGCCGGCGAGGCATTTCCGACATGGCTGCGCCCTCTGTTCTACCCCATTCCAGAGGGATTTAACATCCCGGAAGAAAACCTCCGTCTTTTTGCAATTGTTCCCAATCAAACCCCAGCTCAAGCGATGCTCCACCAAGGCATTTACGCTTTTGACTCTGGAGATTTCCCCCTTGCAAAAGAGCTTTTTCAAAAAGCAGAGAAATTTTCTCCACTGGAACCCCAATTGCAACAATGGATTGCAGAAAACAATAAACGACTTCAAAAACAATGAAATCTTTTTCTTATGCCGTGATCGGAGTTCTATTCGCTTCACAATTCCTTAGCGTGAATAGTGGTATTGCCGCGCAAGATTCCAAGTCCACTCCTGCGAAAGCTGTTGATGGTCAATCCGAGTATGATGAGGCAATGCAGAAACTCAAGAATGGTGGCACGACAGACATCAAGAGGGTCTTCGACTTGCTCACACTGGCTGCCACCAAAAAGCACCCAGATGCTATTGGCGCATTGGGCTACCTTTACGCCAACGGATTTTATGTCGAAAAAAATGACACGACAGCCCGATCATACTTTCAAGAGGCGGTCGATTTAGGGTCTAAGGATTCACGCTTAAATCTCGGGCTTTTCTTAGTCCATGGAAAAGGAGGCGCAATGGACATGAAAAAGGGGCTTTCACTCCTCCAAGAAATGACTCTCGAGGGGCATACCCAGGCGGCATTAGCATTGGGAGAATTGTATTACACTGGTGATCACTCTGAAAAAAAAGAGCCGGATTACGCTCAAGCTTATACGGTCTTCCTTGCCCCTGCCGAAACAGGCAATCCCTCAGCCCAGAATTTCATTGGCGTGATGCTAAGAGATGGCCGAATCGGACCAAAGGATACAGACTCGGCTCAAATCTGGTTTGAAAAAGCCGCTTGGCAAGGAAATCCCAAAGCCTGCACCAATTTAGCCGACCTCTGGAACTATCAATCCGATGAGCGGAAATGCCGGATCGAAGCTTTGCGTTGGATGATTGTCGCTGACCTTCTCGGTGAGATCGTATCAAAATATCAATTTGCCGATATTCGCCCTCAGCTTGCAAAAGACGAAGAAGCGACTGCGAGAAAATTGGCAGAAGAGAGATTAAAAAACATCAAAAAAATCGAGCAATCCATCAAGGCTGGTCATTGAGGGCCTCCTTCGCCGCTTGGCTCGTCCAGGCATTGTAGGCATCCACACCAAAAAGTGAACGGTAGCGCTCATTAGCCTCGTTCAAAGACTGCGACCAGTTCTGTTCGGAAGTCTTTTGGGGGGAAACATCTTGGGGGACATTGGAACTTGGCATCGCGGAATCCAAAAACTTCTCAGAAATAGCATCCATGACCTCCGTTTGCGTAGGATTTAAATTTTTCGAGGCATCCACGATTGCCGCAGGCAATCTCGCCCCGCTTGGTATAGAAATTTCCATATCAACACCCTCACTTTGAGAATCATTAGACAGATTCCCGATTGGCAGGTTTTGATTTAAGTTCGCATTCAAAAGGCTTTTATCTGCAACGGGCATTGAGCTCTTGGGGGATGATATGAAATCCGTAGTCCCACTAGGTTTTTCTATGGCAGGAATTTGATCCACAATCTGAGAACCTCCGACAATGGGCGCTTTAGGCGCATTAGGCAGACTCATAACTTGCTTGTTGGTAATCTGAGAAGGAGAGAACACCGCAGCATCATGCTGATCTAAAGTGTGGGAATCCTCAAGCAAAAAAAATTTCAAACCCTGACGATCAACATGCTCTGTCTTTATTTTATTATGACCCAAATCTTCCGACTGAAAAACAACAAATAAACAAAGAAGCAGGGTGCAGAAGACACAGGAAATAATGATCGCTTTCATTTAAGAATCAGACCTTTTAGAAACATTTCGTGCCAAGATGATAATTGGCAAAAAGTAAAAAACTGGCACCAGATGACTCTGGTGCCAGCTCAATTTGGTTTTTACTAATGGTTATTGTGGAGCGCCTGGGAGAATGGTCCCGCCATCCACTGTGCGGTTCACTGCCATTTCACTTAGTGGCATACCAGCAGATCCGATAACAGACGCGCTGTTAAGGCCTGATTTGAGTTGGTTGAATACTGCGGTAGCGCCGCTCGTGGCGCTGATGTAGTAGAGTTGCTGGAAGTTCCACGCCGTGTAGCGACCAGTGGACACCAACGCTTTATCAGCTGCACCCATCGTGCTGGGAGGATTGTCGCCCGACAATCCAGGCAGTGTTACGCCATTGTATCCAAGAACCTCTGCAGTTCTGGTCGAAGCAGTGCCATTGCCGCGAGCACTGAGAGCATCGCTGTAGGTGATCCATGTCAGCAAATAAAGCTTCTCAGCTGCGCGAACTTGTGAATCTTCAGTCGCGTCGTAAGTACCGGATTCGTCGCCATCAACAAATTCCCAGACAGCTGTGCTGGCCGTGGTTTTGCTGAGATCGGCTCGAAGATCCGAGCCGGAAACATGGCCACCATTGCCATCAATGTCGGTACCCCAGACAGTTGAAGCATACGAAGGAGTAGCCACATTTTGAAAATTGAAGCCGCCTCCTTGTGGAACTTTAAGGATGTAGGGTATCGATCCTGAAACAGAACGATCGTGAGCGACATACTGCGTGATTGGCGTGGAGGCACCGACTCCGGTTTCAGAGAGGTAGCTCGTGCGGGTGCCAGACCCATCATTACGACCAGTCAAATAAATGCGGGTCGTGTCCGAGGCGTTTCCAGTGAAAAAGCTCATCGGAGCATAACCGAGTCCTGCCATAGTGCGGAATTGCTGTGCTGATACAGATGTAGGCATGCGGTTAGCGTATGCATCACCGACCAACTTATCAACCGACCACGATCTGCTGGCGATCATGGTAAAAACCACGACACCAACCGGTCCGCCTGACAGGGTCAGACCCGAGACAGGTGTCGCAGATTGAGCACAATCCGAGAAGGCTAAATCAGAGGTCGCTTGCTCATAGTTGGCTGCATTGGCCGCTGCCCCCGATCCACCTGGATCACTGTGAAAACGCACCGTTGTGGCGTTTCCACCACCAACAGTGAGGTTGCCAGTAAGAATGCTTTCCTTGAGGAAGAGAGGATTGTTGGTAGAATTAGGAACCGCAACAGCACGGATTCCTTCAACAGACCCGTTCCAAGAAGTGCGAACGACGGTGGTTCCGCCAATTCCAGGAAATGTGCCTTTCCAGATTTGCATGGAGCCGTTTGTAAGGCTGGTACCAGAACCGGAGGAGGTAGTACTTGCAAATCCGTAAGTGAAAGGATTAGAACCCGTATTAAAGGCGGCATTGATCGCGTTCACAGCAGCTGTCCGGAATGCCGTGGCACCCGTGATTTCGATATAAGTGGTTTGTGCTTGTGCAGCAAAACCAGCGGAGAGCACCGCAGCAGCGGCACCAAGGAGTGATTTAATTTTCATTTTTTATTTGTATGTTGGGTTTGGGTTAAGAGTTAGCTTTGCGACGTTTGTTAACAAAGAAGTAGAGCATTCCAGTTAGTGCTACAAGGGCATAGGTGGAGGGCTCGGGAACAGCGCTGAAGTTTACATCACCCGCTTGGTTGATGGTAAGGGTTCCGAGATAACTTCCAGAATTCACCGCCGCACCGAATCCGAACTGCTGGACGCCATTACTGTCTGTAACATCATTGCGAGTCTGGATACGATAAAGGTCGAGCGCTAACTCAACTGTTCCAGAAGCTCCAAGAACATTGTTGCCTAGGTTGCCAGCACCAAAGGCACCCTGAACACCGACAGATATATTTGAGTAGGCGGCACCTTGAACACCTGGCGATGAGAACGGGTTATTATCGTCAATGAACGAAGGGCCGGTCGCCTGAACGAATTGAGCTGTTGTTCCAACTGTCTCAATCTGGTTTTTAACCTGGCCGATTGCCGAGGTAATGTTAGTTCCCGAGTTCAGCGGAATAGTGTCGATGACAGAATTGGCCGAGCCTGCCGTGCCAACGCTTGTACGAGCCTTGGAGACGTAGATCGTTTGACCAGGATCTCTATCCAAAAGGTTTGTGGCCGTTGCACTCGTTCCCCGGAAGCCTACCGCACCAGCCCAAAGAGTGCTGGTATCATACCAAGTCGCACCATAAGTGCTGCTCAGTGTGGATGCGATGTTAATGGAAGTAAACAATCCACCGTCACGGAAAACGGTTGAGACATTCCCCAGAGCGACCGTTACGGTCTGAGTGGAGCCAGTAGCTCCTCCGGGATTCTGAAAAGTCAGAACCAGATCGGATGGGGCGTGATTAAGGTTCTGCGCATTGGCTGCTGCTAATGAGATCGCAAGCGATCCCGCAGTGAGCACCCAGGCACACAACTTGGATTTTATTTTTTTCATGGAATAATTGGTTATATTGTAGTTTGTGCAGCTCAAAGCGAGGCTCCTTGCCGACTCCGTGTGTATCGTCAATTGACTGCAAAGAGCCAAAGAAAGAATTGTGACAAGTTCGTCACATTCATCCGGCACGGTTTTTCTTCTTTTCTAATGCCCCGCAAACCTAAACTGGGAGCCTATGAGCGCATCTTTGCCTGCCACTCCGAATGTCTCTGTCATCATGCCGGTCTTCAACGAGCGGGCCACTGTGGAGGCCGTTCTGCGTCTGGTGCTCGCACAGCCGTGCGTAGCCGAAGTGGTGGTGGTGGATGATTGTTCCACAGATGGCACATTCGAGGTCTTGACAAACGCAGCAGCAGCCGAGCAACGAATCCGCCTACACCGGCACGAGCGCAACCAAGGCAAGGGCGCCGCCCTGCGAACCGGCATCAGCAAAGCCTCTGCGGACATCGTCGTCATCCAGGACGCCGACCTCGAATATGACCCGGCGGACTACGCCGCACTGCTCAAGCCCATCCTCAGCGGCAAGGCGGACGCCGTCTTCGGCTCACGCTTCATCGGCTCGCACGAGCACCGCGTGCTGTATTTCTGGCACTCCCTCGGCAACCAATTCCTCACCCTCCTGTCGAACATGACGACCAATCTCAACCTCACCGACATGGAAGCCTGCTACAAAGTCTTCAAACGCGAACTCATCCAATCCGTCACCCTCAAAGAAAACCGCTTCGGCATCGAGCCCGAGCTCGTCGCCAAGATCGCCCACACCGGCGCCCGCATCTACGAAGTCGCCATCTCCTACCACGGCCGAACCTACGCCGAAGGCAAAAAAATCGGCTGGAAAGACGGCCTCAGCGCCCTCCGCTGCATCCTCAAATACGGCCTCCTGCGCTAAGATTTTTCAATCCCCAATCAAGCCGCTCCCCGCCCCCACAGGCACCATCAAACTAGGGGTCAGGGTTCATTTTCTTTCATTTTCTCCCAGAAACGATGAGGCTCAATGAATAAAAGGCCTTTTTTCATATAAAAAAACTGTTTTTATGTGTTTTGAGAGAAAGTGAACACTGACCCCTAGTTTAAAAAGGACTACGCTGCACTCCTAAACGCCATTTTAAGCGGCAAAGCGGACGCCGTCTTCGGCTCCCGCTTCATCGGGTCGCACGAACACCGCGTGCTGTATTTCTGGCACTCGCTCGGCAACCAATTCCTCACCCTCCTGTCTAACATGACGACCAATCTCAACCTCACCGACATGGAGGCGTGCTACAAAGTTTTCAAGCGCGAGTTGATCCAATCCGTTACCCTCGAGGAAAACCGTTTTGGCATCGAACCCGAGATCGTCGCCAAGATCGCCCGCACCGGCGCCCGCATCTACGAAGTCGCCATCTCCTACCACGGCCGCACCTACGCCGAAGGCAAAAAAATCGGCTGGAAAGACGGCCTCAGCGCCCTCCGCTGCATCCTCAAATACGGCCTCCTGCGCTAAATCACCGCCACCCCAAACTAGGGGTCAGGGTTCATTTTCTTTCATTTTTTCCAAAGACCACATGATTTCCTGAGACCGCGTGAAACCATGCTGACACGAGACTCACGAAACAAACTCCCCAGCTCTGCTGGAACTGATGCGGACCACAAAACACACCGCCCTCCTTCTGCCCCTGACAGTCCCCCTGCCATACATGATTCTGCCATCTATAATTCTGCCCCCCTTAGAGACTGCAACGCCAGCGTCATTCACGGTCGAGACGACCGTGCTCCCCTCTTTCGCACTCCGCGCGGCAGCGGGATTCGAAACCTGGGAGGGTTCATCGTCCTCGCATGACCCAAACTTCAGCCGCGCAGCGGCGTCTTTGCAGGATGCAAAAGACGGGTTTAAAAACCGCCCGTCAGAGTACTCTCGTCATGACCGGTTCAGAAAGGAATGGTTTGAAGACGGGATCGTTAATGAGGTAGGCGAAGAGGTCTGGCGCGGCTTGCTGGCGGCCTTTTTCGAGGGCGATAGCGGCTTGGTTGTAGTCTTTTTTACGAAGCGAAATGTATACAGAGGAAAAGATTTCGGTGATGGAGCCTTCGCTGGACGCGGCGGGGAGTTGTTCGTCCGGCATTTGCTGGAGTTTCATGAGTTGGATCGAAGTTTGAACAACAACATGGGTGTCGATCGGATGCAGGCGGGCGTTGGCAGCGCGGAGCAGGTCGAGGGCTTCCTCGTCGCGCTTTTGACCGCGTAGGAAGGAGGCGAGTTCGATCATGGGAAAGGGGTTGGCGACATCCGCGTTCACAGCCTCGCGGAGCAGGGATTCGCGCACGATTTTTGGATCGCGCAGGGAGGATTTTCCGCCCGTGCCGGCGCCGGACTCAGTCATGGAAAGAAGCACCAGCGAGTCCGAGACCTTTTGGTTTTTTGTGATCGAGAGAGCGGCTTTTTCCTGGGCCGTCTGGAGGTCTCCCGCCTGCATGGCGGAGAGGGCGGCGAGGTAATCGAGCGAGGAGACATCAGGATGCTCGGCGCTGAGAGCTTGGATTTTTTGAAGAGCTTCGCTGGATTGGCCAGTCTCGATGAGAGCAAGAGCTTCGTTAAGTTCCTTGACGAGTTG
Source organism: Terrimicrobiaceae bacterium (assembly GCA_044369905.1). Classification (GTDB taxonomy): domain Bacteria; phylum Verrucomicrobiota; class Verrucomicrobiia; order Chthoniobacterales; family Terrimicrobiaceae; genus UBA967. The sequence goes on from JBILWM010000006.1 coordinate 47,093, forward strand.
CGGGGTTGGCTTGGCCAGAGCACGCTTCTCACCTTCCATGGACGACGAACCAGACGGTAGCTTGACCAGAATCCATCCCGTGAGGAGCACGACGAAAACAGCGGCGGCGGCGAGTAGACGGAAACGGGTGGCGAGATTTTTTTTCGAATTGACTGGGTTGGTCGCTGGGCACCTTGAGGAGGAGGGTTCTTCGGTGTTTTCGTCAAGGATCTCCGAGGTGGCTGTCGATTCTTCGTTGGTAAAAGGAAGAATGGAATCTGTATCGCCCGTTATGGATTCACAGTTTGGAGAACCATTGGGTGGCGGTTGCACCGAGTCCAAAGTGGAAGACTTGACAGGCTGCGGACTGCTACCAACAGGATCTGTGACCTCGTCTTTTTTTTGAGATCTCTCGGCGGGCTTGAAAGAGACCCAAGCATTTTCAGTATGCACTGCTTTCTTTGCTCGGGATTGCCGGAGCTTCGAGCCCTTGGCCCTGGATGGCTTCTGGACCTGAACTTGGCCAGTATGGACATCTTTAACTTGTGCAATTTTTTTTGCAGTTGTGCGTTTACGGGGAGGCTCATCAAAATTTTCTTCTTCATCATCCTCTGGAGGGAGAACCGGGACCGCCACAAAGGCGGGCGTAGTTCTTGTTCCTTTCCGATTCCTTGCGCGGGCACCTCTGCCGACAATGGCCGAGACTTTGCGCTCCGTATTTAGGCCGGGAATGTTTTTTGCTTTGGATTTCATTGAGACAAGCGAGGACTTCTGCATTTAACAAGCGAATGCTAAAGACCCACGTTGTGACAATTTCGTCACAATGCCCGCGAGGTTTGAATTTTCCAAGTCCGCGACGGGTGCGTTGCAAAACTCACGGCGCTGGAATGATGCTCAGCTCAAGAGCCCCATTTATGGCGGAATTCTACTCAGAAGAGTCCGGACATCTGAGGGTTTTTGGAAAAAACTCGAATGGCTGGATCGTTCACCAGGTAATTATAAAGAGCTGGAGACAAACGCTCTCTTGCTTTTGCGAGCAAGGCCTTGACAGCTGGGATGTCGTTTTTGCGCATGGCAACATAGGCAGCGGATATGAGTGAGCGCTGGTCTTTGTCGGAATCCCAATTCTCCGGCAACTTATCGTTGGGGGTTTGCTGGAGATTCAAGAGAGAAAGCGAGGTATCGACCAAGGTCTGTCCTTCAACAGGATTGAGACGCACACTGGCGGCTTCAAATAATTGGCGGGCTTCGTCGTTCCTGCCTTGAAAACGCAGTAGGGACGCGAGTTCGATGTAGGGGCGGGGATTTGAAACATCCGCCGCCATGGCAGATCGAAGGAGGCTTTCCGCGCGCACTTTGGGGTCTCCCATTCCCCCGTTGTTTGATTTTTCCATTTCTATGGCAGCTTTAAGGGCCAAGGAGTCGGAAAGCCTCTCGCCTTTCAAAATGGATTCGTCCACTTTTTCGCTGGCAAGCGTAAGGTTTCCAATCTGTATGGCAGTGAGGGCCATGAGGTAGCAAGTGGATGGAATCGTTTGATTCTTTTGATAAACCCCGGACAAAATTTCCACAGCATCGGCGGCATTTCCTTTGTTGTATGCCTTCAATGCGGAATTAATGGAGGCTTGGAATTCGGGAGGTATCGCTGGAGGCAGCTCCATGCGCAGTTCGTTGAAGCGTTTTTGAGACGCCGAAAAACCTTGATGGTAAGCCAACCACCCAACGAGGAATAAACAAATCAGCACGCCTGCAAGAATCGATGTCACCCAGACAGGCGATACTTTAGGCGTTCGATCTTGGGCAGCGGGGGCGGACTGGAAATCCTCGACAGGAGGGCGCGATTCCACAGGTGTCGCTTCTTCAGGGGGCGCTTCGACGGGATGCGTGGTCTTGAGTGTGAAGGATGGCTTTTTCGATTTGAAAACGCGTCCATGCTCGGAAGAACCTCGTTGATCCCGGGACGCGAAAGAAGGCGGAACCCAGATTGGCGACTCGGAGGGCGTTTCAGGCTCTTTCTGAAAAACCTTCGACTTTCTCGCAGGTATCATACTCGACTTGGGCAGTTTTTTCTCTGAGTCCATGAAATTGGTATCGGGCGACTGGAAGGGAAAATCGATTATGACAGAAATCCATAGAAGCCAAGATAAACGCTGATGGATTTTAAGCAGTCTCTATACACGTCAGCGATGCGCTATGCGCGGAATTTACTGCAGCTCGAAGTTGATGTTGATGGTGTAGGAGTCGCCGGTGCCGAGGCCGGTGGGGAGGGCGTCGATGCGGGTGACACGGGTGAGGGCGGCGAGGACGGATTGGTCCATGAGGGGGTTGCCGCTGGGGCGGACGATTTCGGCGCTGGCGATGGTGCCGTCGAGTTTGATTTGGATTTTTACGGTGCAGACGAAGGATTTGTCCTGCTCGAAGATGGAGGTGGGTTGCTCCCATTGGCTGAAGAAGCGGTCGTGGATAAGTTCGTGATACCATCCGAATTCGCTGGCGGTGCCGCCCGCACCGCCTTTGCCAGTGCCGCTGGCGGCCGTGCCTCCACCGCCGCCGGTGGCTCCGGGTTTTGCTGCACCCGTTGAAGAAGACTTGCCCTCTCCAGATGATGCCGAGGGTTTGGCCTCGCCTGACGCAGTGCCGGGGGATGCTGAAGGAGATGCTTTAGGCGAGGCTCCTGGGGACGCCTTGGGTGAGGCACCGGGCGAAGGTTTCGGGGATGCGGTGGGGGAGGCTTTGGGAGAAGCGGATGGCTTGGGTTTCGGGGAGGGGCTGGCGGATGGCTTGGGTGAAGGCGTGGCCGAGGGTTTGGGCTTCGGTGTGGGAGTCGGGCTTGGCTTGGGTTTGGGAGTGGGTGTTGGAGTCGGCTTGGGTTTCGGCGTTGGTGTGGGTGTGGGCTTCGGAGTGGGAGTTGGAGTGGACTCTATGAGATCGGCTTTGTCCGTTTTTGGCTCGGGCGTTGGTTCGGGAGTCGGCTCAGGGGTTGGCTCCGGAGTCGGTTCGGGCGTAGGCTCGGGAGTTGGTGGCGGCGTGGCTTTAGGTTTAGGCGGAGGGGTTGGTTCGGGCTCTTCCTCTACCTCCGGAGGTGGATCTCCAGCGGCAACCGCTGCGGCGGCGGCAAAGGAGCCGGGATTCACCCAGGTGATGTCGCCTTGGGGCTTTTTGATTTCCCGTTTGGTGAAATAGAGGATTCCACCGATGAGCAGGAGATGAAGGGCGGCGACGACAATCAGGTTCCGCCTGAAGTGCGGATTTTCCATGTCAGCGGGCAGTGGCCGGGGCGGAGGCGTCGTCTTTGAGCGTCATGACTCCGACTTTGGTGATTCCGACGCGTTGGAGAATATCCATGACGGAAATAAATTTCTGGATCGGCAATTCGAAGTGGGGGCGCACGACGACGGCGGTGTCCGGTTTGTCGGCCTTCAAAGCGGCGAGGCGGGCCTCGAGATCGGCGGGAGTGACGACCGCATTGTCGATTTTGAGGACATTGTTTTTATCGATCGAGATGTTGAAGGTCTGCGAAGGATTCGAGGCTCCGGCGGCTGTGGAGCTTTTCGGAACGACCAGGTCCATACTGTTTTCGATGAGGGGTGTTGTGATCATAAAAATAATCAACAACACAAAAACCAAATCCAGCATGGGCGTGATATTCAGCTCCGTGAGCGAGTGCAGGCCGTTTTTCGAAGAGTAGCGTCGCATGCGGGATCAGAGGAGCGATCGACGGCTTTCGCGGTTACCGAACTCGACATAGCGGTGCTCGATTTCGGAAGAGAACTCGGCGGCGAAATTGTCGGCCTGCACGAGGAGCGAGCGCAGCGTGGTGACCAAAAAATTGTAGCCGAACATCGCTGGAATGGCCACGAGGAGGCTGATGATGGTGGTGATGAGCGAGCCTGAAATGCCAGGAGCCATGGCGGCGAGGTTGGCATTTCCCGAAACAGCAATGCCCGCAAAGGCATCCATGACGCCCCATACAGTCCCGAGCAGACCGAGGAAGGGAGCACCGCTCACAGCGGTCGAGAGCACGATCATTTTTGACTCAAGTTTCAGGGCGGATTCCCCGACGGCGCGTTCCATGGCGGCTTGGACGGCGCGCATCTGGGCGGGGGTGATTTTTTCAGCGGTCTTGAGACGCGAGGAGAAGCTCTCATCAACCTCGACGGATCCCAGCATTTGAAAACACAGCTCGTTCGCTCCAGCTTCGTAAATTTCAAAAATATTCGACCCCTCGAAAGCGATGCCCGACTCGTAGATGCGGAGCGGCTGGCGGTCTTGGTGGAAGAGGTTTTGAAAGCGGTCATTCTGGCGTTTGCAAAAGCTCAGGAAGCGAATCTTGGTGACCATGACGGCCCAGCTGAAAATCGAAGCCAGAAAAAGCGCGAGGAGGATGAGCTTTCCCTCGAGTGTGCTTTCCGTGAAAGCGTAGACGATACCTGCGGCGATCATCATTTGTGTTCAATGCCCCGAATTCGGGGACTTGCTGCCATGTTGCCTTCCATAACGGACACATAAAGACACCCGACGGCGTGGAAATGCAAAACGATTCTTTTGCCAGAGCGGAAGGACGGGGATTATATGAAGCCATGCGCCTGTTTTTTCCTTTGCTGACCTTGATGTTTCTCCTCGCGTCGCGCGTTGAGGCGCAGCAGTCGGCACCCCGCGAAAACCCATACGATGTGATTGCAAAAATCTTCCAACCGCTCTTGGGGGTGCTTCTGACGGAGTCGAATGGAGCGAACCGCGCGGCCTCGATCCAGCTTGAGGTGGCCGATGTCGGCGGGCGGCTTCCGCAGGAAATGAAAGGTGCCACGCTGGAGGCGGAGGTGCAATTTCCCGACAAGGTGAAAGTCGCCGCGCCCGTGCTGGGAGAGACTATTACGGTCTGCCGCAACGGCGATGAGGTGTGGGTCACTCCGGGTTCGAAAGTGGAATACCTCCTCTCGCAATTCCAAGTCGTGCCAAGAAAAGGCCCGAAATTGAAAACACCAATTACCCTGCCGATCACTCCCCAGCAGGCGATTTTTCTGCCTGCGCTTTTTTCCGTGAGTCGGCCGGATGTGGCGGAGGTCGAGGAACTCAACGGCGAGAGCTGCAGGGTTCTTACGGCGGGGCTCATGCCGGAGTTGGCCAAGGCGACGGGAGCGGAGGATTTTCAAGCCCGCGTCTGGGTTGCAGCCGGACATGAAATCAAGCGCCTTGAGGTCAAGAGACGCGATTTTTCGATGGTTGTGGATGTGAGGGAATTGATGTTCTCCCCCACCCTGCCTGCTTCCACTTGGGAGCCGCCTGCGGGATCAACTGACATTTACCGCACCACGCCGGAGATGCTGGAGGGTCTGCTTTACATCGTGATGAACTCGCTCAAGGCCGATGCGCAGGGCAGGCTTGGGGTTTCGGCGGAGTAGATGGCAAAACGCACTCAGACCGGCATCAATGCGGCCTGATGCGGGATTTGACCACGATTGCGGAATGTTTTTTCAAATGCGGTCAGCACGGTTTCACGTCCATCATCCCATGGGATTTCCGCCCAACCTTCGCGGGTGAGTTCGCGCATTTCCCCGAAGTAGGGGGCATCGTCTGTCATGAGGCGGAGCACGCCTTGTGGACGCAAGACGCGGCGAATCTCGGCAAGGAAGTTTTTTTGAAACACACGGCGGTTCGAGTGACGGCGTTTCGGCCAGGGATCGGGGAAATACAAATGAAAATTCGACACGCTTGCTGGCGGCAAGGCCTGTAGCGCCTCGACGCCCAAGCCTTGAATGGCGGCGGCATTCGACAATCCCAGACGCGAGGCACGGGCGTTACATTTGTTCACGCGGTCGGACTGTTTTTCGATGCCGAGATAATTCGATCCGGGATGCAAAGCCGCCATGCCGATGAGAAACGCGCCGCGATGGCAGCCGAAGTCAATTTCAAGCGGCGGAGCGGCGGGTTCAAGCCATGCGAGCGGAATGGACGGAATGTTTTCTGTTGTGGTCATGAAGAATGTTTTTAAGAAGACACGGCGCTGACGAGGGCGGGCTTGAGCGAGGGCGGGCGGGTTCCATTGAGAAGAGCCGATGCCGCACTGCGCCCGAGACGCCGAAAATCATACCTCAAGCGGCTGACAGGTGCCGAGAGGATGCCGGTGCCTTGCGTGGCGATGAGCGGAAATACCTCGCCGGACTTGTGGAGGGGAGCGATTTTTTCGGCCAAGGCGCGGGACACATAGTCCTCGGGACAAATGAATGCGAAGCCCTTCGCACAAAGCGTGGCAACCTGCCTCGCCGCCGCTGCATAATCCATCCGCTTCACGATTCGCCTCTCCAATTCCTCCTCGAGAAATGCCATCGACTCGTCGATCACGGCATCACCTCTGAAGGGCACCACCAGAACAACTCCGGCAAACGCGCTGCGGTCGATCATTCCACGCACAAGCCGCGCCCCGTGTTTCTGGTCAATGCGAACCGGAGCGCTTCGCAGCAGTTGCAAACGCATTCCATCCGGGCAGGAAGAAGCCGCGATCACCTCCGGAGCCCATAGATGGTCGAAAAGAAAACCGCAGCAACCTCGGGGGGCGTTTTTGAGGATGGAATCCAGTTCGCGCCGCTGGATGTCGAGGGATGCGAATCGGGGCGGTTGAAGCGAATCCGCCTGCTTGAGCAACGACGGGGCCGAACACAGCACCAAACTGCCCGCATTCGCCGAACTCGCCTCCGACACGCCTGAGAGGATTTCTTGATAGAGGCGGCTCCAGTGGCACATCTCGCGACCGATGAAGCACAGCGGCTTTCCCCTCACCTGTTCCACGCGGGCTGAGGCAGGGTAAAACCTTCCGCTCGGGCTTTGCCAAACCACACCCTCCACCGCCAGATCCTGCAGGATTCGAAAGATGGTGGAGGCGTGAAGTTTCAACTCGCCGGACAATACAGCCAGGGTCGGAAGGCAGCGACTGGCTTCAGTGGAAGCGGCTATTTCGGCAAGACGCTCCCTCGCCTTCCTTGCAAGGAGTGTGGGCTTTCTAGGCATGGCGACATCATGGAAAAGGCGAATCTATTTGCAATAAATTTTATGTTTGCGAATAAATACCGTCCCTTTTAGAAGAAAGAACAAGCCCGCGCGGTTGCAGGTTTTTATACCCTGTTTTCAGAACGCATTTCCCATGACAACATCAAACCCAGTAGCAGACATCATCAAAGGATTTCGAATCCAAGGATCCTTCCTCGAGAGCACCCCTTATGGAGGCGGCCATATCAATGACACCTTCGCCGCCGCTTTCAGCCAGGCGGGCACGCGTGTGCGTTACATTTTTCAACGAATCAACGAGCGCATTTTCACCAACCCCGTGGCGTTGATGGAAAACATCCAGCGCGTCACCGAGGAGGCCCACAGACAACTTGAGATCGCCGGAGTGCCGGATGCCTCGCGTCGCGCTTTGACGGTCCTTTTGAGTAAGGATGGACTGCCTTACCACCGTGATGCGGAAGGCAAATACTGGCGGGGATATTTGTTCATCGAAGGGGCCCGCTCGTATGACATCATCAAAAACGGGCGCCAGGCCTACGAGGCGGCGAAGGCTTTTGGCGGATTCCAAGGCCTCGTGGCGGCACTTCCCGGCGGACGGCTCCACGAGACCATTCCTAATTTCCACAACACCCGCTCGCGTCTGGAACGCCTGAAACAAGCCGTTGCAGCGGATGCCAAGGGTCGGCTTGCAGAGGTCAAAGCCGAGTGGGATTTCATTCAACGCCGAGAGGACATCGTAGACCGCCTGCTGGACCTCTGCGCCAAGGGAGAAATTCCCGAGCGGGTCACCCACAACGACACGAAGCTCAACAATGTGATGATCGACGATGCCACTGAGACAGGGGTCTGCGTGGTCGATCTCGACACGGTCATGCCCGGCCTCGCGCTCTACGATTTCGGCGACATGGTGCGCACCGCCACCAGTCCTGCGCTGGAGGACGAGCCCGATGTCTCCAAGGTTCGCATGCAGATGCCCATGTTCGAAGCGCTCGTCAGCGGCTATCTTTCTTCCGCGCGCTCGTTCCTGAACGAGGCCGAAATCGCCCACCTCGCCTTCTCCGGCAAGCTCATCACACTCGAGATCGGCATTCGCTTCCTCACCGACTACCTCGAAGGCGATGTGTATTTCAAAATCAAGCATCCTACGCACAACCTCGACCGCCTTCGCACCCAGCTAGCGCTTGTGAAGAGCATCGAAGATCAAGAAGAAGCCATGAACGACTTCGTTAGAAAGGCCTCGAAATGAAAATTCTCATCACCGGCGGCAGCGGCTTCATTGGCAGTCATGTCGTGGAGCATTACCAAGACATCGCAGAGGTCGTCGTTTTGGACAACCTGCGCAGTGGACACCGCAAGAACCTCGACGGCCTGAAGTGCCGTTTCGTGGAGGGATCCATCATGGACAAGCCGCTCCTCGACGAAGTCATGCAGGGGGTGGATTACATCTTCCATCTGGCCGCCCTTATCAGCGTGCCGGAATCCATGCAACGACCAGACGAAACCGTGGAACTCAATGTGCGCGGGCTTCTGAATGTGCTCGAGGCGGGCCGCAAGCATGGCGTTAAGAAACTCTGCTTCGCAAGCTCCGCGGCCGTGTATGGCGAAAATCCCATCCAACCCAAGGTGGAAAGCATGACGCCCGATCCACGGAGCCCCTATGCCATCACCAAGCTCGACGGGGAATATTACTGCAGCCTCTATGCCCGCGAGGGCTGGCTACAAACGGCGTGCATCCGTTTCTTCAATGTCTTTGGTCCACGCCAAGACCCGCGCAGCGCCTATGCGGCCGCCGTGCCGATCTTCCTCCACCGCGCGCTCAGCGGGGAGCCCATCACGGTCTATGGTGATGGTGGCCAAACGAGGGATTTCATTTTCGTAAAGGACATCGTCGGCGCGCTCGCATTTGCCGCCGAAACCCCGCACGCCACGGGAGTCTTCAATGCGGGCTACGGCAAATCCATCACCATCCTCGAACTCGTCGAGGAAATCCTACGGCTCACCGGCTCAAAGTCGGAGATTCGCTTCGAGCCCGTGCGTGCAGGCGACATCCGCCACTCGACATCGGATCCCTCGAAGCTCATGGCCGCTGGTTGGAAGCCCCGCTTCGATGTCCCAGCCGGGTTGCGAGCCTGTCAGGAAGTCAAATAAGACGGCGAACTCCTGCGGGCCAAAGGACTTATCCTCTCGAACCAAAATAACGATCTGCTAATCGCAATTAAATGACTTCCCTTAATGCTCTCCTGATCGGAATGCCCAACTACTTGCCGAAGGCCTATCCCGAAGCCTTGCGAGCGGAAATTGGCAAAAAAGTTCGTCTTCTTCCTGAAACCGTCAGCGGATCAGAGTGGAAAAATCACACTGCGGCCCTTGCCGAAGCGGATGTGCTTTTTGCGACTTGGGGAATGCCAAAGCTCGACGAGGAATTTCTCGCCGCTGCACCAAGATTGAAAGCAGTCTTCTACGCGGCCGGCTCGGTGAAAGGCTTTGCAACGCCCGAGTCCTACAAGCGCGGGATCCTTATCTCCAGCGCCTGGCAGGCGAATGCCATTCCTGTGGCCGAGTATTCCCACGCCACAATTCTTCTCGGGCTCACGGGATTCTGGTCGAGCCAACGCCTCGCGCGGGATGGCAAATTCAGCCACCAGCATTTTCCTGTCGCCGGCGGATTTCATTCGAATGTCGGTCTCGTTTCCTTGGGCGCCATCGGGCGCCTTGTGGCCGGGCATCTGGCAAAACACGAAATTAACATCCTTGCCTACGATCCCTACGCAACGCCTGCCGCCGCGGCATCGGTGGGGGTGACGCTGGTTTCGCTTGAGGAGCTTTTTGCAAAAAGCCATGTGGCGAGCATCCACACCCCCTGGCTGCCGGAAACCGAGAAAATGATCAACGCCCCGCTGCTCCGCTCCATGCCCGAGGCGGCGACGCTCATCAACACCTCGCGAGGCGCGGTGATCGATGAGGCTGATCTCTGCGAGGTTCTCGCCGAGCGCCAAGACATAACCGCCATTCTGGATGTGACCCACCCCGAACCGCCGCTTCCGGATTCGCCTTTGCGAACATTAGAAAATGTCATTCTCACTCCGCACATCGCCGGCAGCATTGGGGGAGAGGTCGCCCGCATGGGATATTGGATGAATGACGAACTGGACCTCTATCTGGCTGGGAAACCTTTTCAGCATGGCGTCTCCGAAGACATGCTCGCCCGCATGGCCTGACATATTTTTATGCTTCCCGGACTTGTATCGATCACCTTCCGCCAGCTCACGCCGCAACAAATCGTCGAGCTGTGCTGCAAAAACCAACTCCAAGTTATCGAGTGGGGCGGCGATGTGCATGTGCCGCATGGCGATATCGACACGGCTACTCAAGTCGCTCGATTGACGCGCCTGCATGGGCTTGAAGTCGCGGCGTATGGTTCTTACTACCGCCTAGCGGCGAGTCCTGCCCAGGGACTACCTTTCTCATCCGTGCTGAATTCCGCCGTTGCGCTGGAGACCAAGGCGATTCGCGTGTGGGCAGGCAATCAAGGTTCGGCAGATTCCGATGCAGCATGGCGCGACGAGGTGATCCAAGATGCCCTGCGCTGCGCCGATCTGGCAGCTGAAAAAGGCATCACCATTTGCTACGAGTTCCACGGCGGCACGCTCACCGACACGCTCGAGTCCACCTGCGACCTGCTTGCCGCCACAGAACACCCCTTCATCAAAACGCTCTGGCAGCCGCCGCATGGCCGTCCGCTGGAAGAATGCCTTCACGGTCTGCGCACACTCGCGCCGAGGCTCCAGCATGTGCACGGATTCCATTGGTGGCCGGATCCCTCACACCGCCTGCCTTTGCGGGCGGGCAAGGATCGATGGACCGCCTATGTCTCCGAACTCCGCGCCCTCGGCGTGGATGCCAACATCCTTCTCGAATTCGTTGCCGGAGACTCACCCGAAGCCCTGACTGACGATGCGGCATTCCTCAACGAAATGCTCCGCGAGTCCGAACAGCCCGTGTGACATTTTTGTAACGAAGGGGGATTTTTCTTGGACTCGCATCCCGTTGCGGTCACTTGAGCAACGATTGCCATGAGTACTTGTGATTCCGCCCTGAAAGATTTGCTGGCTCAAGTCCAGTCCGAGCCCATTTTTTCCAAAATCGCGAACCAGTTTCTGGATCTTGCCGAGAACACGGACTTCAACTCTCACTGCCGCACCAAAAGTAACGACCTTTTGGAAAAGGCGATTTCTTCAGCCCTGCGCAACCGTCTCGGGATTCAATCGCCACCTACCGGCATGAGGATTTTACACTATCCACGCTTCGATTTTTTTCACGGCAGCGGCATGGTCGAGAACCGCTTCTTCACGGTTTTTTTCTTCCGCCGGGAGAGAGTTGGACTCCTGACCTGCACAATCCTTGGCGGCTCGACCGACTATATTCGCATGAGCATTCCCGGAGCCACTCCGCAGGCACCGTCTTTGAATTAGGCCATGCAGTCGATCCCGTTCAGGAGCGGACGACGCGGAAGTGGCGTTGGCGGTATTTGACCCAGCAAAAACCTGCGAGTGCTCCGCCGATGTGCGCTCCGTTGCCGATGTCGCCAAAGAGGCCTGTGAGCAAAAAGAACAGGGACATGCCGACAACGATGATTCCAAGCCACATCGCCTGCATACGAACCGGGATGACAAAAAACAACAGCGCCGTGATGGGCATTCGCGGGTAGAGCGTGGAGAAGGCGGCAACGAGGCCGCAGACCGCGCCTGAAGCTCCGATCAGCGTCGGACCGGGATTAATCATCAACTGCAAAACGCCTCCGGCAACGCCGCAGAGGAGGTAGAGAAACACAAAACTCCGAACTCCCAGAACGCGCTCAAGGATGTTTCCTGTGAACCAAAGACCCATCATGTTCACAGCCAGGTGGAGAATCCCCGCATGGAGAAATTGGTAGGTGATGAACTGCCAAAGCATCCCCTGCCCCAAGCCGGAACCGCTGAGACCGAAGAGTTGGTCGGCAACCGCCTGCTGGCGTTGCGGCAGGATTTCAATGAAGACGAAAGCGAGAATATTCAGGCCAATGAGGACCTTCACCGGCGTGAGTTGTATGTTTCGGTAGCGGTTGAACACGGCGGCAAGCTAATCGCGGGGCGCACGAATGTCGATAAGGCGGAGACCCGTGCGGCGGATCAGGATTTTCCAAGATGAAACTGGAACCGCCCACCCTTCGCGCCATGGGAGTTGGCAGCGGGATTCAAGCGCTGCTCGGTGTAGCGGGCGAGGCGAACAAAAGGGAGGCCGATGAGAAGATAAAATGCCGCTACCAGCAAACCAGCACCGAAATAGTCGAATGTCTGTGTGGCGATTTGTTTGTAGGCACCGGTGAGGTCCACCAGCGTGACCATGGAAACGAGCGAGGAGTCCTT
>JBILWM010000133.1:0-5882 GCA_044369905.1 Terrimicrobiaceae bacterium
CGAGGAGTGGGAGTCCGGCAAAACCTATCTTCCCCAGATCAGTAACAACTAACCCAAATCAACAAAAAACCTTTGGTATCCTTCAGTCAGCCTAACCGAATTTACAGAAAAAATGTTGCTTCGCCGCTTGGTCGCCTTCAAGGAAGGATGGAGATGATTGGACTCGAGGCTCGGGGGCGTGCGCGTTTGGAGACAGTTGTGGCGGAGGCGTTGCAGACGAGCGCGATCGAGGGGGAGGTCTTGAACCCAGCGGCGGTGAGGTCTTCAGCGGCGCGGCGTTTGGGGTTGGAGACAGTAGATTCGCCGCTTGATCGTGTTGCCGATGGGGTTGTGGAGATGGTGTGGGACGCAATGAGGAACACGGGCGGGCCTTTAACCGAGGAGAGGCTGCTTGGTTGGCATGCGGCGCTTTTTCCTACCGGATACAGCGGGACTTCGAAAATCAAAGTGGCCGCCTGGCGTGATGATGCGATGGGGCCGATGCGAGTAGTTTCCGGGGAGATCGGAAGGGAGCGTGTGCACTATGAGGCTCCTCCGGCAGACCGTATCCCAACGGAAATGCGCATTTTCTTTGAATGGATCAACTCCGATGGACAGGACTTGGATCCGTTTGTGAAGGCAGGTCGTGCGCATCTGTGGTTTGAGGTTCTTCATCCGTTCGAGGATGGCAATGGCCGAATCGGGCGGGCGATCGTGGAGTGGCTTTTGGCGAAGGCGCTTGGTGAATCGGGTGCAGGATACTTCAGCATCTCGCGGCAGATGGAGAGGGAGAGAAGGGATTATTATCGGCAGTTGGAAATGTCTTCGCGTGGAGACTTGAATGACGAATTGTGGCAGGGCTGGTTTTTGGTTTGTATTAAGCGAGCGATCAAGAATGCCGATGAGATTTTGGATTGTGTTTTGAAAAAGGCCCATTTTTGGAGTAAATGGGCGGGCGTGGCATTGAATGAGCGCCAATCATCTATGCTCAATAAGTTATTGGATGGGTTCGATGGGAAACTCACTTCATCAAAATGGGCGAAAATCATGAAATGCTCTCCGGATACTGCTCTGAGGGATTTGAGCGATCTGGTTGCGAAAGGGATTCTTGTCAAAGCCGAAAATGGTGGACGGGGCACGAATTATGTTTTTCGAGAAATCGGGACAGCGGACTAAAAAGCTATAAGTTATATGATTGAAAGATTCAAACAAGCCTGTGGCATTCTGTTTCCACCCAAAAAAAAAGTGGTTCGTTTGAAACCCAAGGGATCATCGCGCGGGTGTGTGTCGATTTCTTACATTACTTGGCCTTTTCTGGAAGGGGTGGACTCGCCAAAGATGCGGGGGCATACGAATGCTTACGAGGTAACTGTGATGGCGCAGGCCTTTTTGGATTTGGGATTTCGGGTGGAAGTCTGTGATTACGATGATGAATCGTATCGGCCTCCGGAAGATTGCAAGGTGGCTGTGGATCTTCATGGGAATCTGGAGCGGTGGGAATTGCCGCAGGACTGCAAAAAAATCCTTCATGCCACTGGGGCGCATTGGCTTTTTATGAACCATGCCGAGTTGTCCCGGTTGATCTCTTTGAGACAGAGGCATGGAGTGGCGCTTAACCCTCAGAGACATGTGAAGCCTTCACGAGGTGTTGAAGTGGCGGACCAGGTGGTTGTGCTGGGTAACGAGTTCACACGGGGGACTTTTTTATTTGGTGGAAAACCTGTCACGCGAATCCCTATTTCGTCGGCGTATGAGTTTGCGTGGCCCGAGGGCAGGGATTTTGAGAAAGCGAAAAAGAAGTTTCTCTGGGTGGGGAGTTATGGCATGGTGCACAAAGGCTTGGATTTGGCATTGGATGCCTTCGCTGGCATGCCCGAGCTGGAATTAACGGTGTGCGGGCGGCCGGAGAAGGAGGCGGATTTTTACAGGCTTTATGAAAAGCATTTGAAACACACGCCGAATATCAAGTTGCATGGTTGGCTGGATATGGGTTCGGCGGATTTCTTGGAAATTGCACGAACCCATGCTGCGGTGATTTATCCTTCAAGCGCTGAGGGAGGGGCTGGATCGGTGATTCATTGCATGCACGCTGGGATGCTGCCGGTTTGCACCACGGAAGCCTCGATTGATTTGGGCGATTTTGGGGTGCATGTGGAGTCGGCAACTGTAGAGTCCGTCCAAAAGGCGTGTCGCGCGGTGGCCAGTATGTCGACGGGAGAGGTTGAGAATCGGGCGTGGTCCGCGTATGAGCATGTGCGGCGCGAGCATACTAGGGATAAATTCCAAGATAATTACCGAAAATTTGCCGCAAAGATTACAGACAATTTATAGCCGCAAAAATGCACGAAAAAACGCGAAAAAGAAAACATGGGGAATTGGTAATCGAGCTTGGAGCAAGTGAGTTTTTTTGTGAATTTTGCGCCTCTTCGCGGCCATTTAACTTTATAGCCGCAAAAAAGCACAAGAAAGCGCGAAAAAAAGCATGGGGAATGGACGCTTGATTTTGGAGCAAGTGAGTTTTTTTGATTTTTTGGCCTTTTGCGGCTAATCCTTATGAAAACTATCAACGAGTTATGCGATCTTGTTCGCGAAACAGCTTTTGCGATTCATCAATATCACCGGCATGGTCACTTGGAGAAAATCTACGAGAATGCCTTGGCGCACAGACTGGGTAAAGCCGGTTTGAATGTCCGGCAGCAGCATCCGATTCAAGTTTTTGACGAAGATGGCACAATCCTTGGCGATTTTTACGCGGATTTGATTATTGAGGGGCGAATTGTTGTCGAGTTAAAAGCCGTCAAGTCCATTGCCGATGAACATGTGGCGCAATTGCTCGGATATTTGCGGTCCTCACGGATGGAACACGGGTTACTGATAAACTTCGGAGCGCCTGTTTTGTTTGTAAAAAAGTTTGTGATGAGCAATTAAATGGCCGCAAAAAAGCACAAAAAAACGCAAAAAAAGTATAAAACTTGTTGATAGGAACTTTTAGGGGTGTAAAAAAATCTTTTTGTGAATCTTGCGCCTTTTTGCGGCTAAAAATTATATGAATTGGAAATCGGATTTCATTCGGTCGAGGGCGGAGCGATTTTTTCTGGACCCGTTGCCTCAAAAGTTTTAACACCATGAGTGGTTGGTTAGGCAGGGAAATTGCGAAAGTCGGGTAGTCTCATTAAAACCCCGCCTTATCAAAGCATGTTAGACACTTCATCATTTTGCAGTTAAAATGTCCATTGTGGAAGACAGAATTAAATTTTTGCGTTCTGGACTCTCGTCTCTCGACTCTTTTTGTGAATCTTGTGCCTTTTTGCGGCTAAAAATTATATGAATTGGAAGTTGGATTTGATTCGGTCGAGGGCTGGGCGATTCTTTTTGGAGCGCTTGGCAAAGTTCTATGATCAGTTTATTTGCACTGCGGGAGCTGTGAGAAGGCAGGCTCGCAAGTCGCGAAAGACTGGCACGGGATTGCGGTTTTCCGTGGGAATTCCGCACTATAATCGAGGAGCGCTGATTTACAGGCCCCTTTTTTATTTATTGGATCACCCTTCTGTCGATGAGGTTGTGATTGTAGATGATGGTTCACGAGAAGAAGAGTTTCTGAAATTGAAGAAGTTTGTGGATTCTTTGGGTTGTGGGGAACGGATCAAGGTTTTTCGGCGGGAGGAGAATCGTGGGGCGTTGCTCACGAAATTGGAGTGTGTGGAGCGATGCTCTACAGATTGGGTGCTTGTGCTGGATAGCGACAATACGGCTTTTCGGCGATATCTTGATGCTCTGGGGGGTATTCATAATCCGGATTCACAAGCGTTTTACTGTGCTTCTTGGGCGTGGCCGTTTTTTCCGTTCGAAGGACTTGGTCGGGAGGCTATCAACTTTGAAAGGGCGGAAATGCTTTGCCGAGATGGAAGGCTGAGAAAATTTTACATCATCAACGATGGGAATTATTTAGTTAATCGCAAGGCTTACACTAAAATTGTATCCCAGATAGGTGAGATTTCTTCCGATGTTGTGGATGTGATGGTAGTCAACTATCTTTGGCTGTCTCTTGGAGGAAAACTGGAAATATTGCCGCAGAGTTCTTATTCTCATAGAGTTGATGCTTCGAGTTTCTATAAAAGGACGGAAGATGATTCAAAGCGGAGACTCTTGGAAATTTTCAAGCGCTTTGAGCAGGGGGAGCGTTGCGGGGAAGACTTTTTCTTGGGTTTACGGAGTGGGAGGCTTTAGGAATTCGGCTTTTTTGCAAAGTAGATGCGGCGTTGATTCGTCGCGAGTGGGTTTTTGTTGTAAATAGGTGGGTTCAAGATATGGCGCTTGGCTATATCCGCTGGAAATGATTCAATGGAAATGATGGTAGGCTTGAATCCGGTCTGTGCAAGGCGGTCAGGAAAATCATCTCCGAACATGCGAACATGGTCTCTTTGACCGAAGCGGCGCTCTCGTTCGGCGGGGTCGGTTATGTTAGGGTCTTCATCGGTTGAGGAAGGGGAGTCCTTTTGGGGAACGGTCAATATGGCAGTGCCGCCTGGTCGCAGGATGCGGTGAAGCTCTCGCATGGCGGCGAGGTCGCTTGGGACATGCTCTAAAACATCGCAAGCAATCACCGTATCGAATGTCGCATTCTGCATGGTCGGCATGTCGCTCATATCGAGTTTGAGGTCGCAGTCGCCACGGTCGTAATCTGCCGTGGTGTATCTTGAAGCCGCTTTTGCCACGCGCTCACGAAGCTGGCGTTCAGGGGCAAAGTGGAGAATGTCCCTTCCTTCAAGAAGGGAGGCTTCATCTAAGCCGGGCGGGTCTGATAGCCCGTCGAAAATGGCTGACAGCATGCGGTGTCGGACCTGACTGCGGCAAACCGGGCAAATTGTGCCCGGATGCCATGTATCGTCTGTGAAAGCTCTGCCTTCCCAATTGCAGACATTGCAAACCACGCCTGTGCCTGAAAGTTCTCTAAGCAACGATGTATGGCGTTTTCTCTCCTGTTTTGCGTGCCACCAATTTCCCAAAACTTTTCGAATTGGCAGGGGAATCAAATTAACCATGATTTGCTCCTAACAGCCGCTTAGATCGTGATCAATTCATTTCCCATTCGGGTTTCGCAAAGGTGATTTTCAACTCACTGGGATTTTTGGTTTTTGCGGCGGTGGTGGTGTCGTTGTTTTGGGCGTTGCGCTCGGACAAGTGGCGGTTGCCGCTTTTGTTTACGGCCAACTTTGTTTTTTACGGTTGGTGGGATTGGCGATTTATGGCGCTTTTGCTGGCAGTGGTGGTGCTTGCTTGGGCCTGGGGGATTGGAATTGCGCGAACTGCGGCGCGGGGCGGGGCTGCGCGTAGAGTAATGCTGTGGGGATGCGTGGCGCAACTGGCGGTGCTGGGGTATTTCAAGTATGCGAATTTTTTTTCGGATAATTTGCGGAACGCTCTTTCGGCGGCGGGGTGGGAGCCGGGGTGGACGACACTGAACATCATCTTGCCTGCGGGGGTGAGTTTTTATATTTTTCAGGCGATCAGTTACCTGGTCTCGGTTCATAATGGCTCGGTGGGAGTGGAACGGAGTTTTTTGCGGATGGGGGTGTATCTGGGTTTTTTCCCGCACTTGGTGGCTGGGCCGATCATTCGGGCGCATCTGTTTTTGCCGCAGTTGAAAAGCGAGCGGGTTTTTGATGCGGCGTTGTTTTGGGAGGGTTCTCGGAAGTTTGTCATTGGTTTTCTCTATAAGGCGGTTTTCGCCGATAATATCGCGGCGGCTATCAACCCGATCTGGGGGGGCTTGGAAAAATGTCAGCGGTCACTTCAAAATGCACCACCTGTGGTCACTTCAAAGTGCACCACCTTTGACGGGTGTTTTTCTAGGTTTTTTGGGTTCGTTTTGGCAAGGGGTTTTTCTGTTCCCCTGAGAGGAG
>JBILWM010000056.1:0-19155 GCA_044369905.1 Terrimicrobiaceae bacterium
AACGTCGCGGCCAGTTTTGGTCTCCTCGTGGTCTGGCTCACATGCTCGCCATCGACGTCGCGCTCAAAAACGACACCCTGGAGTTCCTGTGGAACTGATTTTTTGCAACTATCGGAGATGCGCCCCTTGTTACGGCACGGTGCGAATCTGGATGGATTCAAACCGTTCCTGACCCTCGATGAGTTCGCGCAGGGCGATGATTTTATCACCCGAAGCCACCAACCCACGCTTGATCAATTCCTCCTCCGCTGCGGCGAAGGTTTCCTCGGCATCGGTGTGAAAATCCAAGCGCAGAGCGTGTGTGTTCCAGTTCAAGGTGAGATGGCGGACGGTTTCCTCCCGGGGCGAAAAGGCAAAGATCGGTGCTCGGTCCGGACGCAGGTGGCTGGTGCTGTCCGCCTTGTCGCCTTCGCGAGTGAAGACTGCAAGGCGCGCATTCTCGAGGGAGTTTGCGAGGGACACGGCCGCGCGGATGGTTTTTTGGCGCTGTTTTTCCAAAATCGCCTCCGCTGCATATCCGGCTCCGCCGCTTTGGGCGATGCGGCGTGCCACGCGGTCGAGCACCTTCACGCACTCGACGGGATATTTGCCCGCCGCTGTCTCGCCGCTCAGCATCACTGCATCGGCTTGCTCGAAGACTGCATTGGCCACATCGGTGATCTCCGCGCGGGTCGGAACGGGATTTTCGATCATACTCTCGAGCATGTGGGTCGCCACGATGACCGGCTTTCCAATCTGGATGCACTTCTTGATGATGCGGCGCTGAATGATCGGCAACTCCTCCATCTTGCATTCGATGCCGAGATCCCCGCGCGCGATCATGATCGCGTCGGATGCCAGAATAATGTCTTTGATAAACTTCACCGCATTCTGATCCTCGATCTTGGCGATCGTGCGCGCTTTGCTGCCCAGTTGCGTCAAGACCCGTTTGAGTTCCAGAATATCCGCCGCTTCGCGGCAAAAACTCAGCGCCACAAAATCAACACCCACCTCCACGCCAAGCCGGATATCCGCATGGTCCTTCTCCGTGAGCGGAGGGAGGCCTACTTTGACGCCAGGCAGGTTGATGTGGCGCCGCGAGCCCATGGAACCCTCGGTGAGAACCTCGCAACGAATCCGGTGCTCGTTTTTTTCCAGCACCTTCATGTGGATGACTCCGTTGTCCACCAGCACCGTGTCGCCGACATGGATGTCATTGACGAGGCCGTCGTAGTTCACATCCACCGAGTAATCCTCCTCGCTGCGCGCACCCCGGACAGTAAATTCAAAAATATCTCCGGGCTTCAGATTTAACTTCGTTGGCAGGTCGCCCGTGCGGATTGCAGGCCCCTGTGTGTCTAGGAGAATGCCGCAGTTCAGGTTCAGATCCGCTGCAAGACGCCGGATTTTTTTCACAACCTCGCGCACCCACTCATGGGTCGCGTGGCTCATGTTCAGACGAAAAATATTCGCTCCGGCTTCAAGTAGACCCTTGATGACTTCCTCTGAGCCGGACGCCGGACCCAATGTGCAGATGATTTTGGTCTTGCGCATGCAGCTATCAAAAACTCGGCGGCGCAACTGGCAAGATTTCAATTGTTAAAAAACGAATTGCTTTAATCGATGTATAGCGATATATAAATAAACCAAGACACTCTCTTATGACAACAATCCAACCAACCGAACTCCAAACCATCCTGAAATCCGACTCCACCGTCCAACTCCTCGATGTGCGCACACCGGCTGAGCACAGCCAAATCCATGTGCCCGGCGTGCATTTGATTCCGCTTGATCGCTTGGATGCCGCCCAGCTCGCGGCATCGGGTGGTTTTTCGAAGGACAAGCCGGTTTACATCCTGTGCCAATCCGGCGGACGCGCCAAACAAGCCGCCGCCAGGCTTGAGCAGTCGGGATTTGAAAAATGCTCCGTGGTGGAAGGCGGCACATCGGCATGGGCAGCAGCTGGACTGCCGGTGAATCGTGGAGCATCCCGAGTCATCTCGCTCGAGCGTCAGGTCCGCATCGCTGCAGGCTTCCTCGTCTTCACCGGTGTGATCCTCTCCCAAATTGTCAATCCGGCGTTCATCTGGCTTTCGGGATTTGTCGGTGCTGGTTTGATTTTCGCCGGAGCCACGGATTGGTGTGGCATGGGGATGCTCATTGCCCGCATGCCATGGAATCAAGGCTCCTCGTGCAGTTCCAAATAACAAATTTAGAATCATGTTTCTCAAGCAAATCTCCGACCCCGCCTTGGCCCAATACTCCTACCTCATCGGCTGCCAAAGAACCGGTGAAGCCGTCGTCGTCGATCCCGAGCGGGATATCGACCGCTACCAAGAAATCGCCAAACACGAGGGGCTGAAAATCACGGCCGTCGCCGAGACCCATATCCACGCGGATTTCGTCAGTGGAGCGCGGGAATTCGCAGCTGCCGATCCATCCATCAAACTCTACCTCTCTGAAGAGGGTGGTCCTGAATGGCAGAGCGAGTGGGCAAAAGCTCTCCCTGGTTACCATCCGCTCCACGATGGGGACTCCTTCAAAATCGGAAACATCGAGTTGCAAGCAGTGCACACCCCCGGTCACACGCCGGAGCATATGGTTTATTTGGTCACCGACCACGGCGGCGGAGCGAACGAGCCGATCGCCATGCTCAGCGGCGATTTCCTTTTTGTGGGAGACGCTGGACGGCCGGATCTTTTGGAACAGGCGGCAGGGCTTGAAGGCACTCAGGAGCAGGGCGCACGGGCCCTGTATAAAAGCCTCCGCAAGGTGTCCGAGCTTCCCTGCCATCTTCAGGTCTTGCCCGCTCACGGTGCCGGGAGTGCTTGCGGCAAAGCGCTTGGCTCCATCCCGAATTCCACCTTTGGCTACGAGGAGAAATTCAACCCCGCGCTCAAGCTGGCCCTCAACGAAAGCGAGGAGGCGTTTGCGAATTTCATCCTGAGCGGACAACCCGAACCGCCCGCCTACTTCGCCAATATGAAGCATGTGAACAAAGTCGGCCCTACTGTGCTGGGCGAACTTCCGAAGGCTCGTTTGATGAGTCTCGATGAAATTCTGCCCCGCCTGAACGAGCCTGGCTTTGTCGTTCTCGACACGAGGTCACGCGGGGAGTTTTTGGAAGGCCATCTGCGCGGCAGCCTCTTCACCCCGCCGGAGAAATTCTCGGACTTCGCAGGCAGCTTTCTTACGCCTGAGCAGGAGCTCGCCATCGTCGCCGATGACGCCGCTGCCGCACAGGACTGCGTTCGCCAACTTGTGAGAATCGGCTTCGACCGCATTGCAGGATTTATTCCTGCTTCCTCCATTGCCGGTGCTCCTGCAGAGCTGATGACAAAATTCCAAGCCGTGGATTTCCAAGCCGTGCCGGCACTGTTGGGCGGGAATGGTGACACCTTCACGCTTGATGTCAGGAAGGCCACTGAATTCGTATGCGGACATATACGAAACGCCCACAACCTTGCCCACACACGCCTTCGCCCGCGCCTTGCGGAAATTCCAAGGGTTCCGCTTTTGGTCCATTGCCAAACGGGTCATCGCGCAACAGGTGCCAGCGCCTTCCTTGTGCGGAATGGTTACGAGGTTACCTGCGTGGCGGACAAATTTGAAAATGCTCCACTTGGTATTCTGACGGCCGGAGTGCCTCGTTAAGAGGCCGTGATCATATCACGAAGGACTGCGCCGCCTCGCGGGCCCGCTTGGTCATGCCGTCACACATCAGTTTGCACAGCTCCATCACCAACGGATCGATTATCGAGTAAACCGCGCTCGTGCCGCGTTGCTCGCGCCTCAGGAATCCTGCGTCGCGCAGCACCGAGAGTTGCTTTGACACATTCGCCTGGGAAAGGCCCACGGCCTCCACAAGGTCGCCAACAGTCCGTTCGCCGGATTTGAGTTCTTGCAAAATCCCCAGACGCGTCGGCTCAGAAAGAGCCCGGAATCGAGCTGCGATCTGCTCCAGTGCCTCCCGAGACTGTTTTTTTGCCATGCCCGAATATCGCTGCATACCGATAAGAAAGAAACAGAAAAACCTCTTCGCTGCCCTTGCAAGGAGCGTCCCGATTGAACGGATTCGCCGCGTAGATTGTCTCACTCGGCCATCACCCCTCCGTTGTTTTATGAATTCCCTTCTCACAGCATTGCTCCTTCTTGTCTCCAGCGTTTCCTGTTTTGCCCATGGCTCCATGGGCAATCCAATCAGCCGCGTGCATGAGGTCTTTCTTGAGAACCCGATGTCGCCGAAGAGTGATGCCGGTAAGGCGGCGGTTGCCGTGGCTGGAACGCAGGCTTTTTACGATTGGCACGAGGTCAGTCTCCTCGTTCCTCAGCGCAACTACCGCGACCTCATTCCGGATGGTCAACTCGCCAGCGCAGGCCGCACGAAATATGCCGGGCTCGACCTGCCGCGTGTGGACTGGCCCGCCACCAAGGTGCAAGCCGGTCCCTACGACGCCTGCTTCTCCGCCACTGTGCCGCACTCGCCAAGCCGCTTCGAAGCTTACATCTCGAAAAATACATACGACCCCACAAAGCCTCTCAAATGGTCCGACCTGGAAGCGCTTCCCTTGGCGGGTAATGCCGTATTGGATGGAAACACCTACCGCTTCTCGGTGAATTTTCCTCAGCGTGTTGGCCGCCATGTGCTCTATGTCATCTGGCAACGCGATGATCCAGCAGGCGAGGCCTTCTTCTCCCTCAGCGATCTCGACTTTGGCGGTTACAATTTCGATCCAGCCCTCCAAACATCCGTCCCGCCCGCACCAAAAAAAGCCACCATTCTTGGCGGCTGCGGCACAGGCTGCACTTGCCCAACCCATGCGGCATCGCCATCCCCTTCACCAAGCCCAGCGGCCACTCCCAGCCCCACGCCTGCTCCCGCTGCCGGGCTGCTCTCCGTCACCCAGCAACTCGTCAGTGATTGGGGATCCGGAGCGCAGATGAAGATTCTTCTGAAAAACACATCCGCCAGTCCCGTCAGCGCTTGGAAAGTGCAATTCGAATCGCCCGGCAAAATCTCGAGTATCTGGAACGCGAAACTCGCGAGTAGCTCCTCTGCTCCGAAATACGCTCTCACTCCCGAATCTTGGAACGCAACCATACCCGCCGGTGGATCGGTAGAAATCGGCTACATCATCGAGCCAGGCGCCGCCTCCGCCCTCATTCAAAATCTCTCCACCCAACCTTCCAATACGGTCTCACCAACACCAACACCAACACCAACACCAACACCAACACCAACACCAACACCAACACCAACACCAACACCAACACCAACACCAACACCAACTCCGACACCAAGCCCCAAACCCTCTCCGACTCCGACTCCGAAGCCAACGCCAACGGGCGGCGTGCTGAGTGTCACGCATTCCATCGTCAACCAATGGACCGGCGGCATGGAGGTGAAAGTGGTCCTCCAAAACAAAGGCACCACCACCATTTCCAACTGGTCGCTGGCCTTCGATTACCCCTCGACTATCACATCCCTCTGGGAAGGAAATCTCACAACCCAATCCACATCGCCCCGCTACAAAGTTACGCCAAAGTCCTGGAACGCAACGCTCGCTCCGGGCCAATCCGTGGCCATCGGCTTCGTCGCGAGCCCGGCCAATGCAGCCGCTGTCCTGCAAAATCTCGTGGTTTCCCCGGCTTCCGCAGGCACTCCTATCGTTGTTCCCACTCCGCCCCCCACACCATCAGCAACGCCGACTCCAAGCGCTACCCCGAAGCCCTCGCCGACGCCGGTTCCCTCACCAACGCCATCTCCATCTCCCACACCCGTGGCAACCCAGCCGGATTTGAGCAAAGTCATCGTGGGCTATTTCGCCGAGTGGGGCGTTTATGGCCGCGATTACCATGTTTACGAAATTCCCGCGAAGAATTTGAATGTCATCAACTATGCCTTCGCGGACATCTCCGCAGCCGGTGAAGTCGTTTTGTATGATTCCTACGCGGCTGTTGAAAAATCCTACCCCGGCGACACATGGGATCAGCCGTTGCGCGGAAACTTCAACCAGCTGAAAAAACTCAAAGCCCAGAATCCCCATCTCGTCACCCTCATCTCGGTCGGGGGATGGACACTCTCCGGCCGCTTCTCCGACATCGCGCTCACGCCCGCCTCGCGGGAGAAATTTGCAGCCTCCGCCGTCGCCTTCATTCGCAAATACGGCTTCGACGGCGTTGACATCGATTGGGAGTATCCGGGCGGTGGCGGCCTGCCATCGAATGTCTCCCGCCCCGAGGACAAACAAAACTTCACCAGCCTGCTCACCGAGTTGCGCCGTCAGCTCGACCTCGCCGGGAAAGCCGATTCACGCCGCTACTACCTCACCATCGCCGCGCCGGCCGGACCCGACAAAATCGCAAACATTCAGCCCGCCGCCATCGCCGCCGTTCTCGATTGGATTAATGTCATGACCTACGACCTCCACGGCGCGTGGGAGAACCGCACCAACCACCACGCCGCCCTCAATGGCGCACCCGGCGACCCGCTCACAGTCCGCGCCGCGATGGACGCCTACCTCGCCGCCGGCGTGCCCCGCGACAAACTCGTCGTCGGCCTGCCCTTCTACGGCCTCAGCTGGAAAGGCGTGCCAAGCATCAACAACGGCCTCGCGCAATCCGCCACCGGAGCCGCCACCGGCACATGGGACACCACCGGCATGTTCGATTACTGGGATATCGAGCAACGGGTCGCCGCTCAGCCCGCCGCCTACCGCAAATACCGCGACCCCATCGCGAACGCCCCTTGGGTCTACGCCCCAACCCTCCAAGGCGGACTCTTCATCACCTACGACGACCGCGAATCCATCAGCCTCAAATGCGATTACATCAATTCCCAGAAATTCCGTGGCGCCATGTTCTGGGAACTCTCCGGTGACCTCACCGACGGCACCGGCCTCCTACCCGTGATCAAAAACAAGGTTAAACCGTGAAAGCGCCGTCGGCCTCGCGCGACTTGACAATCCATGCCTTCGCTCACAAATTTTTCCTCCATGAGCAGGGCCCAAATCCCCTCGATCCTCGAAGCCGCCAGCATCGAGCCACCCAAGGCCCGTGCCATCGCAGAGAGCTTGGAAGTCGCATTCCGTGAACAGGAAGATGACCTTACCAAACGCCTCATGACCAAGCAGGACGGCGCCGACCTTCGCGCCGAACTCCGCACCGAGATGGCTAACCACAAAGCCGAAATCATCAAGTGGATGTTCCTCTTCTGGATCGGCCAGATGGCTGCCACGGCGGCGATCGTCAAGCTACTCCAGTAAGGCTGTCTTTTCTGCCAAATGGTCACTCCGCGCGGCAGCGCGCAAATCCTTGGAGGGTCGACCTCCGGCTTGACCCACTCTTGCGGCAAGGCCGCCTTTGCATCCTGCAGGAACGCCGCTGCTCTCCGACCCGTAGGGATATGAGCCGGAGGGGCGCCTGAACCTTGGGACGCCAAAGGCCTCACAAGACTCCGGTCGCATTGCGCCGCAGGGTTTCAGGCATTTCACAAAGGCCTTCTTTTGCAACAATTCCGTTACATGGGTGACAAATTTGTCACAACATTCCCTTTGTCGCCCCGCTCCCCGCCCGTCCAATCTTTCGCCCCGAAGCGCCCTGCATCTCGCTTCCGAAAGAAACAACCAAAGGGTCGAAATGCCGATCCCGACCGAACAAGGACAGCCAGTCAAGATGCTCCAGTTTAAAACACACCGGCCCGCGACATCCGTGCGTTCCACCGTTGCTGAAAAAAAGGAACTTTCGCTCTCCCCGCTTGCCACCCGCTCTTTCAACGGCGCCAAATTCCACCCCCTCCACCGCTGCCAAACCAATGCCGTCAAAGCAGAATGCAGGGTCTTGAGCATTGCCGCGCCAGTTTTGAGGCTCGGTAAATGTGTGGGGTTGTTGGCGGTGATTATTCTTGCGCTTGGGTCAACAGCAGTGCGTGGTTTTGCCCAATCGCCCCTCTACGGTTGGGATGTAAGTGGCGTGGCGTCAGGCACAACAACACTCAATGCGGCTACAGTTGCATCAAATATTTCTGGCGGCCAACTTTCGCTTACAGGAATTACAGCAAGCACCGCACAAAATACATTCGGCGGATCGAACTGGAACCTCACAAATACATTCGATGAGACCAACAAGTATTTTTCATTTAATGTAATACCTTCAAGTGGATATCAGGTTACCTATTTGAGTCTTGAGTGGGATCAATCGGCGACATCAACAGCACCAAACTTGTCGCGATGGGGATATAAAATCGGGAGCAATGCATTTACATTACAAACTGCGTTCTTAACCCCCAATACCATGTCATCCAATGCCGCATGGGATTTTACGGACTTCACCACCACCGACAGCGTGGAGTTTCGTTTTTGGACTTATGGAGCGACAGCTGTAGGCGGGGGCGCCCCGTCAACTGCTGGTGCCTCCCGTATCCGAGAGCTCAGTGGCAACGATTTGATTTTATACGGATCCGTGGCCGCTATCGTTCAAGTGGGATCCTCCATGTTCTGGACTGCAAACGGGGCGAGTCTGGGTGGAACTGGAACATGGAATGCAACCAACACAAACTGGTCCGCCAATGAATCGCCTGTTTCAGGAGCAACTTGGGATACAGCCAAAAAAGCCATATTCCAAGGCACAGCTGGAACGGTAACAGTTGGCTCCGTGAATGTCTCAGAGGGGCTTCTGTTTGGAACAACTGGATACACATTAAACAGCGGGACGATCACATTGTCAGGGACCGCATCTGTGAACAACACGATCACAACCCAGCCCTCCGCGACTGCGACTATCGCCAGCACGCTTGCTGGCTCAAACGGATTCACCAAATCGGGCGATGGGACTCTTGTGCTATCCGGGAGCAATTCCTACACGGGAGGAACAACGATTTCTACTGGAACACTCCAACTGGGCGCGGGCTCCACAGGCGGCAGCATTTCGGGCCCGATTTCCAACCAGGGAGTGCTTGTGGTCAACCGCTCTGACAACCTCACATTGAGTGAATCCATTTCTGGAGCTGGATCACTGGTTAAAAATGGCAGCGGGGCTTTGATACTTTCAGGCTCAAATAGCTACTCGGGCGGGACCACCATTTCTTCGGGAACACTTAAAGCAGGGCACAATAGCGCACTGGGGACGGGATCAATCACATTGGGAGTTTCAGGAACAACAGCATCGATCACATTCACCAGCACCGACGCCACCGACCGGACAATTTCTAACTCGCTCGCTTCATTCGCTGGTAGCAATTGGAATACAACATTTGGATCGGCTGTAACCGGCAACCTGACCTTCGGCAATTCGACCAGCGTTACCCTCGGCTCAACAAGAACCTTCACCGTGAACAATAGTTGGACATCGTTTGCGAACTCTTTCACTGGTAACGGAGATGGGATAACCAAAAACGGCACAGGCACACTCATCCTCCTCGGAGCTAACTCCTACACTGGCGCAACTACCATCAACGCCGGAACTCTCCAAATCGGCAATGGTGGTGCCACCGGCTCGCTTTCCACCAGCAGTGCGATCACCGTTAACGGGACCCTGACTTTCAACCGCTCGGGAGATATCGCTCAAGGAACCAACTTCTCCACCGCTGCGATTACCGGCACAGGCTCACTCATCCAGAACGGAAGCGGCAACCTTACGCTGAATGCCACTAACACCTATGCTGGCGGCACGACATTGAACTCCGGCACGCTGGTTATCAACAACGCCTCCACACTTGGAAGCGGCACGCTCACAATCAACGGCGGCACGCTGAACAACACGAGCGGGTCGGCCATCACGCTCTCCACCAACAACGCGCAAAGTTGGAACGGCGACTTCGCCTTCACCGGCGCGGGCGATCTGAATCTCGGCAACGGCAATGTGGCCATGAATGCGACCCGCACAGTGACCGTCAACGGAGGCAACCTGACGGTCGGCGGCTCGATCTCCGGAAGTGGTGGCCTGACCAAAAACGGCACCGGCACGCTCGTCCTCTCAGGCTCGAACACCTACAATGGCACAACAACCATCAATGCCGGCACGGTCCGCGCGGCGGCGGCGAATGCGTTAGTCAACACGGGCAACATCACCTTGAACCCCGGCGGCTCATTGCTGGTCACGGCGGATGATGCCATCGGAACCAATACCGGCATCGAGCTCAATGGCGGAACCTTGGCCTTTGGCGCAAGTTACAACGGCACCGTCGGCGCGCTCACCCTCAGCGCCAACTCCACCATCGACTTCGGCACCAGCAACAACGGCGTCCTCATCCGTTTCAACAGCATCAATTGGAGCAACGCCAACGCGCTGCTCTCCATCTACAACTGGACAGGGAACACGCAGTGGAGCGGCAGCCCCGGCGGTGGCACCGACCAGCTCCTCTTCACCGACGCATCCGGACTGAACGGCAACCTCTCCCGCATCAGTTTTTACAGCGACTTAGGCCAGTCCCTCATTTCCTCCAGCAGCTTCGCCGTAGGCTCATCCCCCACGGAAATCATAGCCGTCCCCGAACCCGAAAGCTACCTCACTGGCATCCTCCTCATCCTCGGTTTCAGCATCTACCAACTCCACCTCGCCCGCCATGGCCAAGGTCTCCTCCAGCATTTCACCTTCCTCCGGCGGATGAAGTGTTAAATTTTAAGCATTAAGCTTTAAGAGCCGCCAGCCCCCCCATGCCATTCAAACTAGGGGTCAGTGTTCATTTTGTTTCATTTTCGTCGGAAAAAGATTGCTGCGAGTGGTTTTTAATGACGCGCGCGGGTGATGGGGACGGGACGGGGTGTTGGCGGAGGCGGTTCAGGATCGGGTCAAGCCAACCGAAGCCACGGGCGGGGTGGAGGAAGCACATCGCAGATGGCCCGGAGGGCGCAGCGAGCAGGGGCGCGAGCAAGGCAAAGGTTGACCAAGAGTCGGCGCGCTGTTGCGCGGGGTGTGATTCGGGAGGGGCATCGTCCTCGCGTGCCCCGTTTTTCAGCTACCCTCCAGCTCGTAGAGCCTACAGATGGGAGAGAAGCGGCGGTTTTGCGGGGGCTTGAATGACGCGCGCGGGTGATGGGGACGGGACGCTGTGTTGGCGGAGGCGGTTCAGGTTTGGGTCAAGCCGGAGATTGACCCTCCCAGAGTTGGCGCGCTGTCGCGCGGGCGTGTTATTTCGACGGTTTGTGTTGGTCGTCGAAGTTCAGGTAGGTGTAGAGGGTGAGGCTTTTTTCGTAGTCGTCGAGGAGGCGCATGGCCTCGTTGGGCTTGAGGCGGTCGCTTTTGATCGCGGCGTCGGTCTGGGCCTTCATTTGGCGAGCGAGCTCGTTCACATCCCACTGTGTTAGCGAGAGAACCTGGCCGATGGTGCTGCCGGGGAGGACTTCTTCGACATAGTGTCCGGAGTCCTCGTCCTCATCGAGGTAGATGTGCATTTCGTTGACGCGGCCGAAGAGGTTGTGGAGGTCGCCCATGATGTCTTGATACGCGCCTGCGAGGAAGAAGCCGATGTAGTAAGGCTCGCCGGGATGCCAGCGGTGGAGCGGGAGGGTTTCCTTCACATCCTGGAGGTCGATGAATTTCGCGACTTTGCCATCCGAGTCGCAGGTAATGTCCACCAGGGTCGCGTTGCGGTCGGGGCGCTCGTTGAGGCGATGGATCGGCATGACCGGGAAGAGCTGGCCGAGTGCCCAGTGGTCGAGGAGGGATTGGAAAACGGAGAAGTTGCAGAGGTATTGGTCGCCGATGGCGATTTCGATTTCGCGGACTTCCTCGGGGATGTGTTCGGCATCGCGGAAAAGCTCCACGATATTTGCGGCGATCTGCCAATAGACGGTCTCGATGCCAGCCTTGGCGCGGAGGTCGAGGAGTCCGAGATCGAACATTGATTGGGCGCGTTCCCGGATTTCCTGGGCGTCGTGGAGATTCTCGAGGCGGTTTTGCGGAGTGAGGTTGTTGCGGATTTCGAGGATGTCGGAGAGCAGTGGAATCTGGCTGCCTGCGGTCGGTGTGGGTGGTTCCTGATGGCTGGCTTTTTCGATGGCGCCAAAGGTTTCAACAATGAGCACCGAGTGCTGGGCGACGATCGCGCGACCGCTCTCGCTCACGAGCGTGGGATGCTCGACGGACTCGGAGTCGCACACTTCTTTCACGGTGTAAACGATGTCGCGCACATACTCGTCGAGCGAGTAGTTCATCGAGCTATCGAAGGTCGTGCGGGATCCATCGTAGTCCACTCCGAGGCCGCCACCGACATCGAGATAGCCGAGTTCGTGGCCCATTTTGGAGAGCTTCGCATAGAAGCGGGCGGCTTCGCGGACGGCGCGTTTGATGGTGCCGATGTCGGGCACTTGGGAGCCGACATGGAAATGCACAAGCTTGAGGCAGTGGGCGAGTCCGGCGGCATGGAGCATGTCGCTGGCCTCCACGAGGTCGGCAGTGGAGAGGCCGAACTTGGCATTCTCGCCGCCGCTGGTGGCCCATTTGCCGGCGCCCTTCGATAGCAGGCGGACGCGGAGTCCGATGAGGGGCTCGATTTTCATCGTTTGGGAAACACGGAGGATGTGTGCCAACTCTTCGAGTTTTTCCACGACGAGAATGACTGTTTTGCCGAGCTTGCGGCCAAGGAGGGCGTTTTGAATGAAGCTTGTGTCTTTGTAGCCGTTGCAGATGACAAGGCTCTCGGGGTCCGAGTGCACGGCGAGCGCTGCGAGAAGCTCGGGCTTGCTGCCGGCCTCGATGCCGAAGTGCCAAGGTTTGCCGGCGTCGAGGATTTCTTCCACGACTTCGCGGAGTTGGTTCACCTTGATGGGAAACACGCCACGGTATGGCGCGCTGTAGCCGGCCTCGCCGATCGCCGTGGCGAAGGCGGTGTTGATCGTCTCCACGCGGTCACGCAAGAGGTCGTGGAAGCGCACGACGAGCGGAAATGCCAGCTTGCGGCTTCGCGCCTCGGCGACGACATCCATGAGGTCGATCGTCTCGCCGTTGCGCTTGGGATAAACGCAGACATGACCAGCCTCGTTGATGCCGAAGTAGTCACCGCTCCAGCGGTCGATATTGTAGAGTTCGCGGGCTTCAGCGGTGTCGAAGGATGTGGTGGATTCCATGGCTTAAAAATTGATGGCGGTATGTGTCGATGTTTGACTGACGGCGGCGGCTTCTTCGGGTGTGATCCAGCGTTCGGCGAATGCGGCACCCCATGAGTCCGAGATGGCAATTTCACCGGTTTGCTTGTTGTAGCCGATGATCATGCAAACATGGGCACTTTCACGCTGCGGCCGGAACTTCCTAACCTCCTTGCGCGCCGCGGCGAGAACTTTTTTCCACTCCATGACATCGGCCATGTTCTTGCGCGCTTGAATACGGCTGTTCACGGCATTGTTGAAGTCTTCTGAGGAGAACATCGCCCACATGATCGGCAGGCCGCGATCAATAAATCGCGAGACGCTCACCGCGTCGATCTTCATCGCGGGAGATTCGATTCTTCTACCTGCTTGGATGACTGACTGGCTCGCACCGGCAGAGATGGCATCGATCGAGGATCCTCCACCTGCCTGTGTGCCACCTGCCATCGCAAGGGTATACATGTCGGCCGGGACTCCCATGTAGCGCATTACACGCTCCCAGGTGGCCGGAACGCAGTAGCCCTTGGGGCCTTGATTCACCATAGGCATGTCTTTCAACACCACATCGCCGTTTGCCCTTTTTTCAATGCGATTGGCGACTGCCTCTCTGATCACGGAATCTGGAATGCGCGATTTCCCTCCGGCATCCGCCGATTCGCTGGTCATCACACGGAGGGCGACATACTCGTCGCGCGGCGAGGCAAGCAGAAATGCGTGTCCGTTCCAGTCCCATCTCTTGACGGACTCGCGTGTTTCGCGGCCTTGGCCGAAGCGGTCTGCAATCGGTTCCCCAAAAAGCTTGGTGAGCATTTCGGTGAGTTTTTTTTTGTCGTTTTGAATGCTCCTTTTGTAATCGAGAATTTGAGTGTTTCTCGCTCGAGTGGAGCTCTGATTGAAATCAACCGAATCGCCCTTGTTGGCAAAAATGATGGAAAGTCTGGCTGGTTTTTCCTCCTCGGCATAGAGCGCGAGGGAATAAGGACGGCATCCCAGCAAGAGTTCACTTGCGTCGGGGTATTTACGGAAGCTTGAGTCGATGGAGGTTCGGGATTCTTCGGGCCATTCAAGACGGGCAGCCACATCCTGCGCATTGTCATCCCACAGGAATTCATCCGCAAAAATCGGCACTCCGAAGGCTTCATTCAAATCCAAGGTTGTCGGTGCGCCGGACGCGCTTCTTGTCAGAATCAGAATCAAACCGGCCACGATGAAGAAGGCGGCTTTCGTGTAGAGTCGGTTCATCAAAAGAGTCGGCACACTAAGACTCTGGGAAATTTTTTCCATTCGAATTCTGCGCCTGCGAAAATTTTTGTCTGATCCATCTCTTCCGTGGTGACATGGGAGGGTTCCGGGATGTATTGGTCGTCTGCCGAATCACTCCATATGCATCGACCCAAATCCGCGGAATTCACCGAAGAGCAGGGCGTTTTCTTTCCCGAACTGGCATCCGCCGACCGCGCCCGGGCGGCAGGAGCTGTGAAGAACTTCGTTTTGGATACGAATGTTCTTCTGCACGACCCGAATTGTCTGAATCGTTTTGAAAACAACCATGTTTTCATTCCGGTGGATGTGCTCACCGAGTTGGACAATTTCAAGAACGAGCAGAGCGAGCGTGGAGCGAACGCGCGGCAGGCGCACAGGCTCTTGAGCGGTATTTTTGGCCACGACTCTGTGAGTGTCACGGGCGGCGCTCCGACCACTGGTGGCGGCACGGTGAGGGTTCTGGTTAACAATTTCCTCGAGAAAAGCCGTCAGTCGGCAGGTATGAAGCGGTTCATAAAAATTTTTCCGGACCAGAACCGCATGGATCACCGGATCATTGGAGCCGCGCTGGCACTGCAGGAGCAAGAGACCGCTCCCACATTTCTCGTCACGAAGGATATCAACATGCAGCTCCGCGCGATGGCGATCGGTCTGCCTTGCGAGGATTATCTCAACGACAAAGTGGCGGTGCCTGATGTGGAGACCGGGGAGTTGCGTTCGATCGAGGTCGAGGCGCATGAGTTGCAGCGTTTCGGGAGTTCGGGTTCCATCGAGTTGTCGGCATCGCGCGCAGGGGCTTTGGATTTGAATGAATATGTTTTGCTCAAGGTGTCGGATTCGAAGCACCTCCCGGCCCGGCACAATGGCAAAGGGGTTCTGTCTCGTCTGAATATCCCGTCGAATCTCCAAATCCCGAGGGGCATCGAACTGCGGCCCGCAAATCCCGGGCAGCAGTGCTTTCTGGATGCGTTGCTGGATCCCTCGATCTCGCTGGTGACCTGCTATGGTCAGGCGGGAACGGGAAAAACGCTTCTCGCCGTCGCGGCCGGACTTTATCTCACCGGCCGGAATGATTTCAACGGCCTCACGGTGAGCCGTCCGGTCGTGGCCATGGGTGACACGCTTGGTTTTCTGCCCGGCACGCTGAATGAAAAAATGCATCCCTGGCTGCAGTCGATCTACGATGCTTGCGAGGTTCTTCTGCCTCTCCAACCGCAGAAGCGCGGTGGAAAAAGCCGTCCCGACGGGGACCGCCGGAAGGACACGCCGCCCGCGCAGCAAGCGGGACAGCACCATCCGGTTGTGAAACCCTACGAGCAACTCATCGAGCGAGGACTCTTGGAGATCGAAGCGCTCTGCTACATTCGCGGCCGCTCGATTCCGAACCGCTTCTTCGTGCTCGACGAGGCCCAGCAGCTCACGCCGCTCGAAGCCAAAACCGTCGTGACCCGCATGTCGCGCGGTTCGAAGTTGGTCATGGTGGGCGATCCCGCGCAGATCGATAACCCGTATGTGGACAGCCGCTCGAACGGGCTTGTTTACACACGCAACCGGCTGCGCGGCCAGTCGCTCACGGCGCACATCCGATTGAGCAAGGGCGAGCGCAGCCCGCTGGCGGAAATCGGCGCCAGCAAGATGTGATGGGAGTTTTTAAGTTTTCAGCGGCGGGCGGGGCGGACAGAGTAGTGGTTTGAACATGGATGATCTGAAGAATCGAAATATCCACCCGGAGACGCGGCGTTTTTTAGGACGGAGCGAGAAGGAGGATTTACTCGGGCAGCGCGGTGCGGTGCTTTGGCTTTACGGCCTTTCTGGCTCGGGAAAATCCACCATCGCCAATGCTGTCGAGCGCGCTCTGCATGCGGAGGGTCGATTCACCGCGATTTTGGACGGCGACAATCTGCGCGCAGGCTTGAATTCCAATCTGGGCTTCTCGGACGAGGATCGTGCGGAAAATGTCCGGCGCGTCGCCGAGACGGCGAAGCTCCTCGCGGGTCTGGGCGTGATCGTGATTGTCTCTGTCATAACTCCCCGCCGGGAATTGCGGGCGCTGGCGGGACGAATCATCGACGGGGATTTCCACGAGGTTTATGTGCGCGCGGCCTTTGAGACTTGCGCTGCGAGGGATCCCAAGGGGCTGTATGCAAAGGCCAGGGACGGCGCGATCAAGCAGTTCACTGGCAAGGACAGCGATTTTGAGGAACCCGACAACGGGTGCCTGACTCTTGACACGGAGGTTTCTTCGGAAGAGGAATGTTCCTCGCATTTGCTCGAATATCTCCGCTCGGCCACGGCCCACGGACGCCCGCTCTGAAAAGCGGAGCCGCCTTTGCAAAGCGCTTTTCAACCACACATGCCAACTTATTCTCTCGACCATCTGGACCAGATCGAAGCGGAGGCCATTTACATCCTTCGCGAGACTGCCGCGCAGTTTCAGAACCCCGCTCTGCTTTTTTCCGGCGGCAAAGACTCGATCGTGATGGCCCACTTGGCCGCCAAGGCTTTCTGGCCCGCAAAAATCCCTTTTCCGCTCCTCCATGTGGACACCGGCCACAACTTCACTGAGACCATTGAATACCGAGATTCCTTTGCGGAAAAACTCGGCGCGCGTCTCGTGGTCGGCTCCGTGCAGGCATCGATCGATTCCGGTCGCGTGAAGGAGGAGAAAGGCCCCTTTGCCTCTCGCAACTCTCTTCAGACCGTGACGCTGCTCGATACGATCGAATCGCAAAAATTCGACGCCTGCCTTGGTGGCGGCCGCCGCGACGAGGAAAAGGCTCGCGCCAAAGAGCGCTTTTTCTCGCATCGGGACGAGTTCGGTCAATGGGACCCCAAAAACCAACGCCCCGAGCTGTGGAATCTTTTCAATGGGAGATACCATCCCGGCGAGCATTTCCGGGTTTTCCCGCTCTCGAATTTCACCGAGATGGATGTGTGGATGTATATCCAGCGCGAGGAGATCGAGCTTCCATCGCTCTACTTCGCCCACGAACGCGAGGTCTTTGCCCGCAACGGCTCGCTCCTTGCGGTTGCCGACTGTGTTCCCATGCTCGAAACCGAGAAGGCCGAGAAAAAAACCGTCCGCTTCCGCACCATCGGCGACATCACCTGCACCGGCGCTGTGGAATCCACCGCATCGAATCTCGACGAAGTGATCGCTGAAGTTGCCGCCGCCCGCCAGACCGAGCGCGGCACCCGCGCCGACGACAAGCGCTCCGAAACCGCCATGGAAGACCGCAAACGCGAGGGGTATTTTTAATGGAAACACGAATTTCTCACCACGGAGGACACGGAGGATTTAAGAGAGACTTTATTTCTCAGATGCCAAACTTTTCTGCCCCGAATTCCGAATCCTCCTCTGTGTTCTCCGTGTCCTCCGTGGTTAAATAATTTTCTTCAAAATGGATCTTCTTCGCTTCGCCACCGCCGGTTCTGTTGATGACGGCAAATCCACTCTCATCGGACGCCTGCTTTATGATTCCAAGAGCATTTTCGAGGACCAGCTCATGGCCGTCGAGGAAAGCTCCCGCCGCCGTGGAGATGCCGTCGTAAACTTGGCGCTCCTCACAGACGGCCTGCGCGCCGAGCGCGAGCAAGGTATCACGATCGATGTGGCCTACCGCTACTTCGCTACGCCGCGCCGGAAATTCATTATTGCCGACACGCCCGGCCATATCCAATACACGCGCAACATGGTCACTGGCGCCTCCACCGCCGACCTCGCGATCATTCTCGTCGATGCCCGCAAAGGCGTGATCGAGCAGACCAAGCGCCATGCGTTCGTTTCAAATCTCCTCCGCATGCGGCACCTCGTGCTCGCAGTGAACAAGATGGATCTCGTCGATTACAGCGAGCAGGTTTTTCAAGACATCGTTGCGAGTTTCCACGAATTCGCATCCCGCCTGGACAATGTGGCGGATATCACGGCCATCCCGCTCTCGGCCCTCAACGGCGACAATGTTGTGGAGAAATCCGACAAGATGCCGTGGTTCAAGGGCTCCTCGCTCCTTTATCATCTTGAGACCGTCTACACCGGCGGCACGGCGAACCATGTGGACGCCCGCTTCCCGGTGCAGTGGATCATCCGCCCGCTCTCACAGGAACACCACGACTTCCGTGGCTATGCAGGCCGCGTGGCCGGCGGAGTTTTCAAGCCCGGCGATGCCGTGACCGTGATGCCTTCTGGCTTCAGCACCCGAATCAAAAAAATCCACATGCCCGGCGGCAAAGAACTCGGCGAGGCCTTCCCGCCGCAGTCGGTCGTGATGACCCTCGAGGACGAGATCGATATTTCCCGTGGCGACATGCTGGTGAAAGCCAACAACCCGCCCGAAGCCTCGCAGGATGTCGAAGCCATGGTCTGCTGGTTCTCTCAAAAGCCCATGGAAACCCGTGGCAAATACCTGCTCCGGCACACCACGAAGGAAACCAAAGCCATTGTGCAGGAATTGCGCTACCAGGTGGACATCGAGACCCTTCACAAAAAAGAAGGCACATCCGCGCTCGGAATGAACGACATCGGCCGCATCGCCCTGCGAACCGCCGCACCGTTGTTCTACGACTCCTACCGCCGCAACCGCCTCACCGGTTCCTTCATCCTCATCGACCCCGGCACGCACGAGACTGTCGCGGCGGGTATGATTGTGTAAGGTCGTCTCGCTGCGCCGCGAAAGGTGTAATCCTTAAAGAATTGCTGTGGAAAAAGAGGTTCTTCGCTATTTTCAGTGGGAGGCAGGGATTCTTAGCTTGCCAGCGGTGAAGTAAAGCATGGTGATGAGGTTATCGGTTGATCTGTAACCCCTGGCTTTCCTTTTTACAGCAGAGAAGACGC
>JBILWM010000057.1:0-19054 GCA_044369905.1 Terrimicrobiaceae bacterium
ACGTCGCGGCCAGTTTTGGTCTCCTCGTGGTCTGGCTCACATGCTCGCCATCGACGTCGCGCTCAAAAACGACACCCTGGAGTTCCTGTGGAACTGATTTTTTGCAACTATCGGAGATGCGCCCTTTAGCGGCGTGGGCTGCGGCCCCGGCGGAAGAATTTCCGGCCGTCCATGCGGACTTCGGGCTTGGGTGGTTTGGGCGCGGCGTTTTCGCCATTCGGTGGGACTTGGAATCCCTCGAGCGTGAGGCGGTCGATTTTCTGGCCGATGAAGCGTTCGATGGCGCTGAGTTTTTTGGCTTCGTCGGGCGCGACGAGCGTGAAGGCATCCCCCGACATGTTGGCGCGACCGGTGCGGCCGATGCGGTGGACATAGTCCTCCGGGTGTTGGGGGATGTCGTAGTTGATGACATGGCTGACTCCGGCGATGTCGATGCCGCGCGCAGCGATATCGGTCGCGACCATGACTTCGTATTTTCCGGATTTGAATCCACTGAGGGCTTCGATGCGCTGGTTTTGCGAGCGGTTGGCGTGCAGAACGGCGACGGCGTGGTTGTTGGCGCGGAGTTTTTTGGCGATCTTATCGGCGCCGTGCTTGGTGCGGCTGAAGATGATCGCACTCTGGTAATCGACTGCGGTGAGGAGCGCGAGGAGGAGGTCGAATTTGCGGCTCGGGTCCACCATGTAAACGCCATGCTTCACAATCGAGGCCACCGAGCGGGCAGCTCCGATCTCGATGCGCACGGGGTCGCGCAGGGCAAAGTTGGCGAGCTCCGCGATTTCCGGCGGAAGGGTGGCCGAGAAGAAGAGTGTCTGCCGATTTTTGGGAACCTTCGCAATGATGCGGCGCATGGGCGGCAAGAAACCGACATCAAGCATGCGGTCGACCTCGTCAAGGATAAGGACTTCGATGTCGTTGAGGCGGACTGTGCCTTGCTGGAGGTGGTCTTCCAGACGGCCTGGTGTGGCGACGAGAATATCGAGACCTTCCTTGAGGGCTGCGCGCTGGTTTCCATAACCAACGCCGCCATAAACACAGCCGACCTTGAGGTCGGTGAAACGGCTGAAGTCGCGCATGGCGGTTTCCACCTGCATGGCGAGTTCGCGGGTCGGCTCGAGGACGAGGCAGCGAAGGCGGCCGTGAGAGCCAAGCTTCTGGAGCGTGGGCAGCGCGAAGGCGGCGGTTTTTCCTGTGCCGGTTTGGGCCGAGGCGATGAGATCACGGCCCTCCAAGGCCGGCGGGATGGCGCGCAGTTGGATGGGGGTCGGATCGCCGTAACCCATCGCTTGGACGCCTTGCAAAATATGCTTGGTCAATCCAAGCGCTGAGAATGGCATGTTGTGTTGTTTTCCTATCCCGGGAGGTTTTTGAGCAACTGCTCGTTGGTTGGATATTTCCGGATGAAAAAGAGAAGGCGCTCGATGGCCTCGATGGGCTTGTGGCCTGCGAGTCCACGGCGGATGACGCTGATCTTGTGCAGGTCCTCCTCGGGGATGAGAAGCTCCTCGCGGCGCGTGCCGGACAGGAAAATATCGATCGCCGGATAGATGCGTTGGTCGCTGATCTTGCGATCAAGAACGATCTCCATGTTACCGGTGCCTTTGAACTCTTGGAAGATCAGCTCGTCCATGCGGCTGTTCGTCTCGATAAGCGCGGTCGCCATGATGGTGAGCGAACCGGCCTCCTCGGTGTTGCGGGCGGCGGCGAAAAGTTTGCGCGGAATCTCGAGGGCACGGGCATCCACACCGCCGGACATCGTGCGTCCCCCACCCCCTTGGGCGTTGTTGAACGCGCGGCCGATGCGGGTGAGAGAGTCCATGAGAACGAAAACATCCTTGCCCATTTCGACGAGGCGCCGAGCGCGATCGATGCAGAGCTGCGCGATGCGGGTGTGGGTTTTGATATCCGAGTCGTTCGAACTGGCCATGAGTTCGGCTGTGGGAACGGTGCGGCGGATTTCGGTGACCTCTTCCGGGCGCTCGTCCACAAGGAGGATAAGAAGTTTCATCTCCGGGTGGTTTTTCACCACGGCATCGGCGATGTGCTGGAGAAGTGTCGTCTTGCCCGTGCGGGGCGGCGCGACAATGAGGCCGCGCTGGCCCTTGCCCACTGGGGCCACCAGATCGATGACGCGTGTCGTGAAGCGCTCGGGAACGGTCTCGAGCTTGATGCGCTCGTTCGGATTGATGACGCTGAGCTCCTCGAAAACAGGCAGGTTTTGGAACTGCTCGGGATCTCCGCCTTCGAGCTCGGTGAGCTTATACATCTGCGGGCCACGATTGCCCCGGCGGATTTCGCCTTTGATCCACATGCCGTCGCGGAGACCGTATTTACGAACGATCTCGGGTGTGACGAAAATGTCGTTGTTCGACTGAGTGAAATTGCGGCGTGCTTCGCGAAGGAAGCCAAAACCCTTGCCACTGACTTCGACAATGCCCTCGGCATAGACGATCGGAGCTGGAGGCTGCGGAGGTTGCGGAGGTTGCGGCGGCTTCTCGACGACAGGTTCCGGCTGCGGAGCAGGTTGCGGTGCTTGGACGGTTTCTTTGACCGGTTCGGGCGCAGCGGGAGCAACTGGCTGCGGCGCGGCAGCAACTGCGGGGGGCTCAACCGGGGCAGGCTCGGCGGCGGCGGGAGTTTTATCTGAAAGTGGAAGCTCCGGGGCGTCTGCGGCTTTTTTCTGCCTGCGGGCGCGGCCGATGCGTGGGGTGCG
The DNA here is from genome assembly GCA_044369905.1 of Terrimicrobiaceae bacterium. GTDB lineage: Bacteria > Verrucomicrobiota > Verrucomicrobiia > Chthoniobacterales > Terrimicrobiaceae > UBA967. Next base: position 2,714 of record JBILWM010000057.1, read on the forward strand.
CGTGGTGCGGCGACGGCGCGTGGTTGCCTTGGGGGCTGCGGAATCGGCGGTTTGAGCTCCGTTTTCCGGGTTTTGCTGTTCGTCTGTCATGATTGGGTTTTGAGAAAGGGCCTGTGACTCGTTTTCCCTGTCCAGGCGTGAAATCTCTCTGTGGTAATGTGTCGGGAACCGGTGAAGTTCCGTGAACTTTGAGAAAGGAAGTTCGCCGGGATCCTGCGACAATGTGTCAATAAAAACGCCGCGTGCGGAGGGGTTCTACATCGCGTGTTTGAGAATGGGAGCAATAAAGGGACGCGCAGACCTTCTGTCAACGACTAATCTCACGGCGGGCGCACTTTTTTTCCATGCGGGCCGCTGGATCGGCACTTGAACAGGCTGGAGCGAATCGATAGGCAGGTGGCCATGGCGATGATCCACATCAACCGCAACCGCGAAAATATCGGAAAGTTCAATGATCAGGATGTCGCTGACGGCCTCAAGAGCGGCCGATTCCTCCCAACAGACTTGGCCTGGAGGGAGCCGATGACGGCTTGGGAACCGCTCTCGAATTTCACCGACCTGCCGCCACCGGAGACGCCTGAAGAGACAAAAGCTGAGGTCTCTGCCGGGACGCCTGCAAGACCTGATGACCGCATTTCGTTCGGCGAATGTTTTTCAAAAGGATGGGAGGGTTTCCAAAAAAACATGGGCACGCTCATGCTCGGAGCGTTTGTGTTTCTGGTGGTGAATGTCTCGCTGTGGTTTGTCTCCGAACTCGCCCAGAGCGTGGTGCGGATGTTCATGAAGTCGGGCGGGAGCGAGGAGGAAATGCTCAAAGCCGCCGCGATTGTGGTGGGGTTGTTTTTTTCGATTCTCACTTCCACAGTCACCACGATTCTTTCGGCGGGGTTCCTTTGGATGTTTGTTAAAAATTCCCGTGGGAAATGCGAGTTCGCCGATCTCTTTGCCGGGTTTTCAAGCGGCGTCTGGCTTCAAATCCTCATGGCCGGAGTGGCTTGGGGAGCCATCATGGTGAGTTTGGCCCTCTTCACCTTGGCGCCTGGATTTTTCATCACCGAGAAATACGGCTCCCAGATTCCGGCAGTGATCGGGGCACTGCTTTTCCTTGTTCCCATGGCCTACCTCTCGGTCGGCTTGGGATTTGTTTTTCCGCTGATCCTCGACCGCCGGATCGGTTGGCAGGAGGCCATGCGCACGGCGATTTCGACTGTGCACCGCCAGTGGTTTCCGGCGGCAGGTCTTATACTCGTCTATACCCTCTTGGCGATTTCAGGCGTCTTCGCTTGCTGCGTGGGAATCATCTTCACGATGCCATTGGGATATGCGATCTGGGCCGAGGGCTATCGCCAATTGTTTGGCGATCCTCCAAAAACTGAAGACCCGCAGCCTTAGGTTTTCTTCATTTCGTTCAACACATCGGCCAGAGGAACCACGGCGAAGCGTGATGAGGTGTCGGAGACGGCGTAGGGCAAAATAATGTTCCCTTCGTGCAGAAGGCCACCGCAGCTGTAGACCACATTTGGAACATAACCTTCGCGCTCATCCGGGGCAGGCCGCAGGAGAGGTTCACTCAACCGTCCAAGAATGCGGGAAGGATCGTTAAGATCGAGCAGAACAGCACCGATGCAGTATTTGCGCATCGGGCCAACGCCATGCGTGATCACGAGCCAACCGTCATCGGTTTCGATCGGTGGACCGCAGTTGCCCAGCTGGACGAATTCCCATGGTTGCGAGGGGCGCAGGAGAATTTGAGATTCATACCAGAAGTGCAAATGGTCCGAGAACATGAGGTGGATGTTCTCGCCATCCTGACGACCGAGCATGGCGAAGTGGCCTTTGATTTTTTTCGGAAAGAGGGCGAGCCCCTTGTTGCGAACGGCAGGCCCATTGAGGGTGCGTATCGAGAATTCGTGAAAATCGCGCGTCTGAAGAATCTGGGGGAGGACGACATTTCCATCATAGGCGGTATAAGTCGCCGTGTAGGAAATCGAGCCATCCGCCTCTTGAAAACGGGTAAAACGGGCGTCCTCGATGCCATTGACCTCGCTCGGAGCGAAGGGAAAAAGAATTTTCTCGGAGATGTCCAATCCATCGGCAAATCGCACGGTGTAATTCGCCCTCGCGAGCATGAGGGCGCGCTCCCCCGCGCGGCGCACCGATGGCTCGTCGATACTTGTGCGGAGGCGGCGGACATGATTGTCGAGATCCTCCATGAGAAAGCTCTCGGGGAGATCTCGCAATGCCGTGCGGGCGTCGGCGTATTCCACTCCGAGTTCCTGGAGTTTTCTGAGAAATGTCGGCGTGTCGTATCGCGCAGCCGGTTGAGGACGCGGCTGGCAGACATAGCGGGAAACGGGATCGAGACGGAGGTCGCCATTACGGTCCACGATGCCCGAACGAAAAGTGATGGATGAGATATGCCCCTCGCCCGTTGCGCGCAGGCTTAAGAAAAACCGCAACTCGCCGGGGTTCAGCCCCGACTGGTCGGGAGCGGCGACCATGCCGGGGTTGAAAAGGGCCGTGGATTCCAAGGAGTATTCATTGGTGAAATACGAACCAAGCAGCAAGCGACGCGGCTCGCTCAACTCGAGGTCGGTCGGAAGAAAGGCGCGAATCTGCTCGAAGCGCTCGGCAAAAATGTTGTGGATTTTTTGATGTCGCTCGTGGAAATCGGCGAAAACCTCGTCCAAATTTGTTTCCACCGCCTTCTCATCAAGATGCATAACGCGGGAAAACAGACTGAGCACGCGGGGATTCACCTCCTGCGCCGCGAGAGGTTTTACAATGAGCGAGGGAATGAACGGCCTCAACAGAACGCGGCGCGGATCAGGCCCGATAACCAGCGGCAGACGGCGAATGCGGGATTCAAGAAAGGACATTGGCATCAGGTGTTGGAGAGTTTTTTCGGAAGGCCTGCATCTCGGCGAGGGCGAGCAGGAAGGAGAGCGTGGATTCCGCGCCTTGGTTTTGGTTCACGCGGTTGTCATGCAATCCGTCGAAACATCCGCCCGTTGAAGGATCGTAGAGCGGAAGGCGGAGATCATTGACTCCGAGAAACCACGCAAAGGCGCTCTTGGCGGATTTTTCCCAAACGGGATCGGCAGTGGCATTGTAAGCCTCGATACACGCGCTCACGGCTGCCGAGGCCTCCAGCGGTTGCTGATCGTGAATCGCGGGAGCAGCCCCCCTCTTCCAGAAGCCATTCGAGCCGATGGGTCGAAAACATCCATCAACACCCGTTTGATTTTCCATGAGCCACGACAACGCTGATAGGCCGGTTTTTTTCATCTCTTGGTTGCCGGTGAATCTGCCCGCAAGGATCAAAGACTGGGCGATTCTGGGATTGTCGTAGGCGGCGATATCCTCGCACCACGGCCAATCGGCCGAAGCATTGCGCCCAAAGAGGTCGAACAAACGGCCTGCGATTTCATCCCTGCGCCGGTCCGCATGCAGGTCACCGTGCAGGGAACGGAAATATTCATGAAGGCCGAGAATCGAAAAAGCCCATGCGCGCGGGGAGGTGAACCCCTCCACCGCCGGGAGCGCCTGCTCTAAAAGCGAGGCCGCCCACGAACGAAGTCCGGCAAGGCGCGTTCGACCAACGACGGCACCAAGGGCCCAGATTGCACGCCCATGGCTGTCCTCGGACCCCTGCTCCTCGGTCCACCGCCGGTCAAAGCCCATGAAATTTTTGAAGCGTCCTGTCGATCCACAGAAAGCACACTGAAGAAAAGCCGCGCTGGCTGATTGAATGTGGTCTCTCGCGTCGTCGGACTCGCAGAGTTCCTCGAGCAGAACGGTAAGGAGGAGCGCCCGGGCATTGTCGTCCGTGCAATACCCGTGCTCGAACCACGGCACAGTGAAAATGGCATGCTGGAAAATGCCGGTGGAGTCGCACATCCGCTTGAAATGCCCGAAGCGGAATGCAGGAAGAGGCTCGGTGTTTCCAAAGACAGAGGCTCTTGGCGGAAGACGCCTGCCGCGGGCTTGGAAGCCCTGGCGCGCCTCCTCGAAGACCTTGGCGTAATCAGCCGCCACCTCGGACCACACCATGCCCCTGCCCATGAGGTAGGCCTGTTTCCGCATCGCATGGCGCCGGGCCTCGTTGGAAAAAAGGTCCAGCACGGCCGTGGCAATCGCCTTGTCATCACGGAAGGGCACAAGCACACCACGATCCCCCGAGAGAAGTTCCGCTGCATGCCAATAGGGGGTTGAGACCACCGCCTTGCCTGCCCCGAAACAATACGCGAGCGTGCCGGATGTGATTTGGGACTCGTTCAGATAAGGCGTGAGATAGATATCAGCGGCTCCGATGAACTCGCAGAGTTCCTCGTTATCAACATAGCGGTTCACGAACATGACATTCCGTTCCACGCCGAGATCCTTGGCGAGTTGTTCGAGAGATTCCCGGTGGCTTTCGCCGTTGTGCCGAACCTGATTCGGGTGTGAGGCTCCCAGGATGATGTAAATGACATCCGGTTGTTCGCGGATGATTTCAGGCAGGGCCCGCAAGGCATACTCGATCCCCTTGCCCGGCGAAAGAAGCCCGAAGGTCAGCAGCACCGGACGCCCTGCCACGCCAAAGTGGTCCTTGTAAAAATTCGGATCCGCAAACGGGATGTCCGGTATGCCGTGCGGGATGATGGAAATTTTATCCGCCGAAACCCCATGGATGTCACGGAGCATTTCAGCCCCGTGATTCGTCATGACCACAATTTTTCCCGAACATTCGATAAGCTCTGAAAATGCCCTTCGCTGCTCGCCCGTGGGATTGGCGAGAACGGTATGGAGGGTCGTGACGACCGGCATGCGGGCGCGGCGGAGAAGATTGGTAATGTATCCCCCGGCGGGGCCTCCGAAGATTCCGAATTCATGCTGAACGCAGAGCACATCGGCGCGGGAGAGGTTCAGGAAATCCGCCGCCCGCTCGTAGCCTGCGGCATCCGGTTCGGGAATTTCAAACCTCACCTCCGGCGGGTATTGATAATTGCTGCCGGGATCTGTGACCGTGACCACCGGACAGTCCCAGTCGGGACGGTTGGCGTTTAGCGCGTCGCGGAGATCGCGAGTGAATGTGGCGATACCACACTTTCTTGGCGGGTAGTCGCCGAGGATCGCCGCCTTGGTTGTAAATTGAGAAGAGTTCATCCGTTGCGACCATGCTTTTAGTCGCTGCCGAAATTTTGCGTATGGGGTGATGCCCTCAGCAGCCGCTCAATCCCTGTGATAGGGCGTTCCGGCGAGGATCGTTTCGGCGCGGTAGATTTGCTCGAGGGCTACGAGCAGGGCGAGTTCGTGCTGGAGGGTTTGTGGGCCGAGCGACCAGAGCAAATCGGCCCGCGAGCGGGTGGCTTCATCCCATCCGTCGGATGCTCCAACCAGCAGTGCAAAACGCGAAACCGAGCGGTTTCGGAGCTTTTGGATTTCGGCGGAAAAGGCGCGGCTGGCGAAGGTTTTTCCTCGCTCATCCAGAAGCACACGGTGGCAGCCCTCGGAAAGCTCGAGCATCCGCTCATGCAGGCGGGGACCGGTTTTGACAAAGTGGCACTCAACTTCGGCAAAGGTGTTCAGTCGCCCGAGGTATTCCTCGATGCCGATTTTGGCAAACTCAAGCGCAGGCCGGCCAGCGGCGATGATTTTCCAGGTCAACGCTGAACCGGGTTGAAGTCCGCCGCGTGGTAGGAACTGCGGACGAGCGGACCGCTGGCGACGAACTCGAAACCCTTGTTGCGCGCAATATCGCCGTAGTGGTCGAACATCTCAGGAGTGATGTAGGCGACGACAGGCAGGTGGTTCGGCGTGGGGCGGAGATATTGACCGAGCGTGAGGACGCGGACACCGGCTTCGCGCAGGTCGTCCATCGCCTGAAAAAGCTCGGGCTCCGTTTCACCGAGGCCGAGCATGATGCCGCTCTTGGTCATCAACTCGGGACGCAGTTCGCGGGCGCGGGCGAGAAAATCCAGCGAGAGTTGATATTTCGCTCGGGAACGGACAAGCGGCGTGAGGCGCTCGACGGTTTCGAGGTTGTGGTTGAAAACATCGGGCCCGGCTTGAAGAACGCGTTGGAGTGGTTCGTCCTTGCCGTTGAAATCCGGCACGAGAACCTCGATGACAATCTTCGGGTCTAGCGCGCGGATGGCTTCGATGGTTTTGCCAAAATGATCGGCGCCACCGTCGGCAAGGTCGTCGCGCGCCACAGCGGTGATTACGACATGTTTGAGCCCGAGGCGTTTCACCCCCTCTGCGACGCGCTGAGGCTCATCCTCCTCGAGGGCGAAGGGTTTGGCGGTATCGACAGCGCAGAATCCGCAAGCCCGCGTGCAGCGATCGCCTGCGATCATAAAAGTGGCGGTTCCCCCGCTCCAGCATTCCCATCGGTTCGGGCACTGCGCGCTTTCGCAAACGGTGTGGAGGCGAAGATCGGAAATCAGACCCTTGGTAGAAAAGAAAACCGGATTCGATGGCAGCCGCACCTTGATCCAGTCGGGCTTCTTTTGCTGATGAAGGGTCGGGTCGATTTTAATGGTGGCCATGGTTTTCCTGAAAAATGCTTCCCTGCGGCATACCGGCGGCTTGGGAAGAGATGCCATCGATCTTGTATTTCAGCGCAGCGCTGTCAACCATCAACCCCCTCAAACCCGATTTTCCATGACCACATCCCGACAACTTTTCGAAGCCGCAAAAAAACGCATCCCCGGCGGGGTGAACTCGCCTGTGAGGGCCTTCCGGGGCGTGGGAGGCGAGCCGTTTTTTGTGAAGTCGGCAAGGGGTTGCCGACTGACCACGGTGGATGACCGCGAGCTGATCGATTTTGTGGGAACTTGGGGCCCGGCGATTCTTGGTCACGCGGCCGAGCCTGTCATCGAGGCAGTGCGTGAAACGGCGGGGCGCGGATTGAGCTTTGGCACGCCGAATCCTCTGGAGGTCGAAATGGCCGAGACAATCTGCCGCATGGTGCCGTCGGTAAAGAAAGTGCGCATGGTGAACAGCGGCACCGAGGCCACCATGAGCTGCATACGACTCGCCCGGGGGTTCACCGGCAGGTCGAAGATCATCAAATTCGAGGGCTGCTATCACGGGCATGTGGACTCGCTCCTTGTCAAAGCGGGCAGCGGGGCGCTCACCCATGGCAACCCCGACAGTGCGGGCGTGCCAGAGGCGCTCGCAAGGCTCACTGTCACACTCCCCTTCAACGACTCCGAGGCAATCCGAGCGGCCTTCGCTGCGAACCAGGGAGAGATCGCGGCGGTGATTCTCGAACCGGTTCCCGCCAATGCCGGCCTGTATCTGCCAGAACCTGGATTCCTCGAGGGTCTGAGGGAAATCTGCACACGCGAGGGCGCGGTTTTGATTTTCGACGAGGTCATGACCGGCTTCCGCCTCGCTCCAGGCGGCGCGCAGGAGATTTATAAAATCTCTCCCGATCTCACGGCGATGGGCAAAGTCATCGGCGGCGGCCTGCCGGTGGGAGCCTTTGGCGGACGGGCGGAAATCATGGACTGCCTGTCGCCGGATGGCCCAGTTTACCAAGCTGGAACTCTCTCTGGAAATCCCATCGCGATGGCGGCGGGTCTTGCCCAGCTACGCGAAATGGAACGCATCGGCGGCTGGGCTCTCCTCGAAAAAACCGGTGCCGACTTCGAGACCGCCGCGCGCGAGGCGATTCAGGGGCTTCCCCTCACCTTCCAGCGGATCGGCTCGATGTTTTGCCTCTATTTTCACGAGGGTCCGGTGCGGAATCTTCAAGAGGCCATGGGCAGCGACCGTGTGCGTTTCGGAAAATTCTTCCACGGTTGCCTCGAGGAAGGCGTTTACTTTGCGCCATCGCAGTTCGAGGCAGGCTTCCTGTGCACGGCCCATTCCTCAGCGGACATCGAGCAGACGGCCGATGTGGTGAAAAAGAATCTGGCCCGTGTTTTTTGAGGTTACGCCGCCGTGCGTCGCGTGGTAGAAAAAGCACCATGACAGCATTGTTGGCACTAGAGGATGGACGGGTTTTTCATGGCGAGTCTTTCGGAGCGGAGGGCACGGCTACTGGCGAGGTTTGCTTCAACACCTCGATGAGCGGCTATCAGGAAATCCTCACAGACCCTTCTTATCGCGGCCAAATCGTGGCGATGACCTATCCGGAAATCGGCAATTACGGCGTGAATGACATCGATGTGGAGAGCGACAAACCTCAAGTGCGCGGCTTCGTGATCGAGGAACTCAGCCCTGTCGTCAGCAATTGGCGCTCGGATTCAGACCTTGCCGGCTATTTGAAAAAACACGGCATCCAAGGCATTCAAGGCATCGACACGCGTGCCCTCACCCACCATCTCCGCACTCGCGGATCCATGCGGGCATGCATCACCACCGAGACCACCGATCCATCCAAGGCTGTGGAAATGGCCAAAAACGCCTCCTACGAGGGAGTGGATTTCGTCAAAGAAGTCACATCCACCGAAAAACACCAGTGGGACAAGGAAAGCCGCTTGAGCCGTGAGTGGATCATCCGCCCGGGCTCGGAAACCGAGGTTGATGCCGATGAAAAAGGCAATGTCTTCACCGACCTGCCTCCCGCCACCCACACGCTCGCGGCGCTGGATTTTGGAATTAAAAACAACATCCTCCGCTCGCTCCGGCAGAATGGATTCGATGTCACTGTGCTTCCTGCCACAGCCACCGCCGAGGAGGTTCTCGCGCTGGGAATGGATGGGGTTTTCCTCTCGAACGGCCCGGGTGACCCTGAGGCTCTCAACTACGCCCGTGAAACCGTTCGCGGCCTGATCGGAAAAAAACCGCTCTTCGGCATCTGCCTCGGCCACCAGATTCTCGCTCTCGCCCTTGGAGGCAGCACCTTCAAGCTCAAGTTTGGGCATCGCGGAGGCAACCAACCCGTCAAAGACCTCCGCACGGGAAAAATCGCCATCACTTCGCAAAATCACGGCTATGCGGTGGACCCCGCCTCTCTTCCCGCAGATGTCGAAGTGACCCATGTGAACCTGAATGACGGCACGGTCGCTGGTTTGCGCCACTTGAAACACCGCGCCTTCAGCGTGCAATACCACCCCGAAGCCTGCCCCGGCCCGCATGATGCCGACTACTTCTTTGCCGAGTTCGCCAAAGAAGTTGCCGCTGCGAAAGCCTCAGCCTAATAATCCCGCCATGGCCAAGCTCCAGATTTTCTTCCCCGACGGCACCGAAATCACACACGACTTGCCGGAGGAAAAAACATCCGTCGGTCGCATCTCTGAAAACCAACTGCACATTCCGGACGACTCCGTAAGCAGTCGGCATGCGGAGATTATTTTTGAGAATGCCAACTTCTTCGTTCGCGACCTCGACTCCACAAACGGGACATTTGTAAACAGCTCGAAGATCCAAAGCGCCGTTCTCAAACACGGCGACGAAGTGCGTTTCGGCTCGGTGGCCTGCCTTTTCCTCTCGGAAAACGCAGACTCCGCCAGCGCAGCAGAGGCCGCTTCTTCCGAAGAACAAAATCCTGCCAGCAAAAGCGTGCGGCCTGAGAATTTCACAAGCTCCTCGCCCATCCCGCGCAATAAAAACGGCAAGGATTTCAGCCCTCTCGCCGTCGCTGCAGCGGCACTCATCGGCACGGCAGCAGCAGCCGCCGCGCTTTATTTCATTTTTCAACCTCCGGTCTAAGTCCACCGGACAAGACCGCAGTCAATTTACCGCCATGGAAGAAAATTCCCAAAACGAACTCCTTGCCGTCCGAAGGCAAAAACTGGAAGCCCTCCGCGCCGCCGGCATCGACCCGTTCGGCCAAGCCTACGAGACAACCGGCGCACCCGGTCAAATCCGCGCCACATTTGCCGAGGGACAAAAAGTTCGCACCGCCGGACGCATCACAGCCCATCGCAACATGGGCAAGAGCCACTTTATCGACCTTTCTGATAGCTCCGGACGCATGCAGGTTTATCTGAACGCCAAGGAAGTCGGCGCGGAGACGATGGCCGTTTTCGACCACCTCGACATCGGCGACTTCATCGGCGTCGAAGGCGAAACCTTCGTCACCAAAACCGGCGAGCCAAGCATCAAGGCGACCAGTTTCACAGTCCTATCGAAATCCCTACGCCCCCTCCCCGACAAGTGGCACGGGGTTCAGGACACCGAAATCAAATACCGCCAGCGCTACCTCGACCTCATCTCCAATCCTGAGTCGATGGAAGTCTTCCAGAAACGCATCGCCATCGTCCGCGAAATCCGGCGCTTCCTGGAAGACCGTGGCTTCATCGAGGTCGAAACACCCATGATGCAAGCGGTGCCTGGAGGTGCGGCGGCAGCTCCCTTCAAGACGCACCACAACGCACTCGGCGTGGACCTCTACCTCCGCATCGCGCCGGAACTCTACCTCAAGAGACTCCTCGTAGGCGGCTTTTCTAAAATTTTCGAACTCAACCGCAACTTCCGCAACGAAGGCATTTCCCGCCGGCACAATCCCGAGTTCACCATGCTCGAAGCCTACTGGGCCTGCGCTGACTTTGAAAAAATGGCCGAACTCGTCGAGGAAATGGTCTGCCATGTCGCCCAAACGGTGTGCGGCACGCTCCAGATCGAGCACAAGGACGCCGAAGGCAATGTCCTCCGGACAATCGACCTCTCCCGCCCCTGGCGTCGCACCGACTACGCCGACCTCATCAAAGGCATCGTGCCGGACTGGTATGAAAGAACGCCCGAGCAGCGCCGGGACTGGTGCATCGAGAACCATATCGATGTAACCCACTGCCAAGAGGACTTCGAGGTCACCCAGCATGTTTTTGAAAAACTGGTGGAGGAAAAAACCATGAATCCCCTGTTCGTGACCCGCTGCCCGAAGGAGCTCGTCCCCCTCGCGAAACAAAACGCGGCGAATCCATCCGTCGTCGATGTTTACGAGCTCGTCATCAACGGTCAGGAAATTTCACCCGGCTACTCCGAACTCAACGACCCCGACATCCAGCGCGAGCGCTTGGAGCACCAGAGCGGCGGCGAAACCCAGAAGCTCGACGAGGATTTTCTCACTACTCTCGAATACGGCATGCCTCCCGCAGGCGGCATCGGTATCGGCATCGACCGCCTGGTCATGATGCTGACCGGCGTCGAGAGCATTCGCGATGTCATCCTCTTTCCTCACATGCGCCCGCGCGCTGGGACCTGAAAAACGCCGCGCACCCCGGGCCCGCCACACCAAGCCTCGTGAAACGAATCTTCGGCCTGCTCCTGTTACTCCTCGCCATGCAGATTCCCGCCCGCGCCTGGGAGGTGATCATGCATGAGGGACGACGCCATGTGCCGATCGAGGATGTTTCCAAATTCTACCGCCTGAGAGCCCCCTTGGTGAACGGCCCCGCCTTCACCCTGAGCGGAGCCTCCAAAACCATTCGCGGCCGCGCCGGGACGCGCGAAATCTACATCAACAATGTGAAATACATCCTTTGCTTCCCTGTGGAGCAGAAGGGCGGGCGGCTTCTGATTTCGGCCATGGATGTCACAAAAATCATAGAACCAGTCATGCGGCCGGGGCTGATTAAAAACGCCCACGCCGTCCGCACCGTGATCCTGGACGCCGGCCACGGGGGACACGACAGCGGGGCAAAAGGCCAGCGCGGCATTGAAAAAGAGGCCGCCCTTGATGTCGTGCTCCGCGCCAAGCGCCTGCTGGAGCAAAATGGCTACACCGTGCGCCTGACGCGCTCGAGCGATGTCTTCATCCCGCTCGAAGACCGCGCCGCTTTTGCCAACCGGTTTACGAATGCCATCTTCGTCAGCGTTCACTTCAACAAAAGCGGTGGCGGTGGTGCCTCGGGCATCGAAACCTTCGCCCTCGCCCCGCGTGGTGTGCCTTCGATGGATGAGGAAAATTTCAGCTACAGCGACCTGAAGCTGCACTCTGGCCATGGACAGGATGCCGAGAACATCGCACTCGCCACGGCCCTTCATTCTTCCATGCTCCGCCACATGCGCCTCACCGACCGGGGCATCAAGCGCGCGCGCTTCGTCGTCATACGCGACATCCGCATTCCCGGCGTGCTGCTGGAGGGTGGCTTCATGAACCATCCGGTGGATGGCAAGCTCATCGCATCCCCCGCCTATCGCGACGCCTTTGCCCGAGCCATCCTCGAAGGCGTGGGCCGCTATCGCAGCGCTGTTTCCGGCGAAACCAGCTACCAGGCGCCCTCGGCCGTCGCCTCCGCCACCGATAAAACATCCGTCCCCGACCTGAGGCGCAACATTTCCCCACTTGGAATGCATCCCATGCTGAACGAAGCTGTCCAACGCGCTGCCGATTCGCTTAAAACCAGTGACTCCGCCGCACAGCAAACCAAACCGGATGCAAACTGAAATATCCAGCGATCCCATTGGAGTCTTCGATTCCGGCATCGGCGGCCTGACTGTTGCCGCTGCGCTGCAGAACCTCCTGCCTTCGGAAAATATTTTCTACCTTGGTGACACGGCCCGCGTCCCCTACGGCGGGAAAAGCCGCCGCACCGTCGAGCGCTACAGCATCGAGATCGGCGGACTCCTCCTCGCCGAGCGCGCAAAAATAATCGTCGTCGCCTGCAACACCGCATCCGCCCTCGCCGTGCCCCGCATGAAGGAAATGTTCAAAGTTCCCGTGCAAGGCGTCGTCGCCCCGGGAGCAGCCGCTGCCGTAGCCTCAACAAAAAACAAAACCGTCGGAGTCATCGGCACCCGCGCCACCATTGCCAGCGGCGCCTACGAACACGCCATCAATTCGCTCGACGCCGACATCCGGGTCATCAGCGTCGCCTGCCCCTTGCTTGTCCCACTTATCGAGGAAGGCATGTTCGAGGACAAGGTGACCGACCTCATGCTCGCCCGCTACCTCGCCCCGCTCCTCTCCGCAGGCATCGACACGCTCGTCCTCGGCTGCACGCACTACCCGCTCCTGCGCGAAGCGATCGCCCGCACCGCAGGCCCCGCCGTGACACTCGTGGACTCGGCCGAAAACTGTGCTCTGGCAGTCAAAGCCCTCCTCGAAAAAAACACCCTCAACGCCCCACCCGAACGCCTAGGCAAACTCGATGTCGCCCTCACCGACGCCACCGAACGCTTCCTCCGCACCGCCGCCAAAGCCCTCGACCTCGAAATCGGCGATGTCAGCCTCCGCTCAGTTCAGAACATCGAAAAATCCTGAACGCCAACACACGCAGATCTCCCCCAGCAACACAATCGGTATTCGATTAGCGATAAATTTGACGCACCCCGCGCGGCAGCGCGATTCGTAAGTTGGGAGGGTTCATCGTCCTCGCATGACCCAAATTTGAGCCGCGACGCGGCGTTCGAGGATTTCGATGAGGATGCGATGGTCATTGTCTTTCACAGTCGAGACGACTGTGCTCCTCTCTTTCGCGCTGCCGCGCGGATTGCTGTGGCGTCGTCTCTGTGAGCGGCGAGGGACTCCGATTCGGCAGTTATAGACAGCCGCTACAGGGGGCCGCGTGAACGGAGGAAGGTGAGGCAGAAGAGAAGGCCTTGGCCGTGGCGGGCGAGGCGGATTTGGTAGAAGGTGAAGCCGAGGAGGAGGGCGACGGCGGTGATGTAGGTTTCGGTTTCGGGGACGGCTATGATCTCGGTTCCGCCGCCTGTGAATCCTCGCTCAAAGCCGCTTCCAATGGAGGTGGTGCCGGAGTCGCTATAGAAGCTGATATTGGCCAGGTTGGAGGAAAGGGTGGAGTTGTTGGTAAAGACCAGGTTGCTGGAGTTCGGGTAAGTGCCGTAGTTTGTTCCGTGTTGGGTTTGTCCGCTCCAGTTCCAGATGGCCAGGTTGGCTCCGGCTGCCCAAGAAGCGATACTGCCGAAGCGGAGCGTGCCGACGAAGCCGGAGAAATCGAGGGTGGAGTTGGCGCTGAGAGTGAGCGCGCCTACGGTTTCGTTGAAGTTTCCGCTCAGGGCCATGCGGCCGCCATTGAGATTGATGGCGGCGTTGTCGTTGACGGCGTTCTCTGCTGTGACCAAGAAGGAACCGCCGTTGTTCAGGACGACTTGGGAGGTGTTGGCGAGTGCGTTGCCTGTGGCGGCTTGCAGTGTGCCGCTGTTAATAGTGGTGGCTCCCGTGTAAGTGTTGTTTCGAGTGCCGCCCTCCCTGTCGTCATGCCCGAAATGCGATTCTCCGACCACCTCTGTTACTGGGACGAGGGCTTCCCCGCCTTGATGCTCACCGATACCGCCCTATTCCGAAATCCGAACTACCACAAGCACACCGACACCGTGGACACGCTCGATTTCGAGGCTATGGCATCGATCACCGAGAATCTGGTATCTGCTATCCAAAAGATACCTGTTTAGGTCTCAAGAGCCCTGTGCAAATAGCAATTATTTTTCCTGCCACTCCATGCGGTATCGCCCAGAAGCAATACCTTGAGTTCCGCCTCGTTTCCGACTGGGCAGAATTTGGTAGATGACCTTTTTTTCGCCGGATTTAAGTGAAGTCACGCTTATGAATTGAGGTGAGCATTGCGCTTGGATTCAGTGATAGAGTCGCCCAAATGCACCAGGCACATGGAGGGGCTTGGTCCGCTGACGATGTGCCGAATGATTTCCATCCAATCAATCCTCCGGCCTTTCCCCGCTCGGGGCCATTTTCACGACCTTCGGGTCAAACCTAGCCAGAACCTGGACCAGATCGGCCTGCTCGGCCATGACAGTTGTAATGTCTTTGTAGCAGTCAGGCACTTCATCCAAACCGGCCGATAACAACATCACGCCACGCTCGCGCAGCGTCTCATTCGCATCTTTCCAGGATAAAGTCTCCGTTGCGCGTTTGCGGCTCATTCGCCTGCCAGCTCCATGCGATGCCGAGTCGAGCGAGTCCTTGTTCCCTTTTCCCCGGACGACAAAACCCGGAGCCGCCATCGAACCAGGAATAATACCGAGCACCCCTGTTGCTGCTGGCGTGGCTCCCTTGCGATGGACAATGACTTCCTTGTCGAAGTGCACTTCTTTCCAGGCGAAGTTGTGGTGATTCTCAATGTCGAGGATCACTTCTGCCCCCAGGCTTTCCGCGATATGGCGATGAATCAGCGCGTGGTTGGCGGCAGCGTAGTTGCCCATCAGTTCCATGGTTGCCCAGTATTCACGCCCCTCATTGCTATCGAGGGAGAGCCATGCAAGGCGCGAGAGTTCTTTGGGAAGTTCCGGATGCAGCTTTGTTGCGAGCTTGCTGTAGTGGTCGCATACAGCGGCACCAGTGCCTCGGCTTCCGCTATGCGAAAGAAGCGCCACATAGGTTCCTGAGGCAAGACCGCTCGATTCGTCATCCACGGTCAGGAGCCCGAATTCGACAAAGTGGTTTCCACTCCCGCTCGTTCCAAGTTGCCCCCATGCCCGGTCCTTATTGGCAGCAGTAATGGGACTGATGCCCCAATCCGCGTCCATCACAACGTGCTGCCGAGGTTGCTTGAAAAAGGCTCCCACTCCAAATTTCGACTCGTCCTCAATCGCCTTGGCGAGCCGTTCTCGATGATGGTCAAGCCATGCTACTGGAATATCCAGGACGGTCATTTTCATACGGCAGGCGATGTCCACGCCGACCGCATACGGAATCACCGCGTTATCCGTGGCAAGCACACCGCCAATCGGCAACCCGTAGCCCACATGCGCGTCCGGCATCAACGCACCTGCAACAGACACGGGCAGATTTGCAGCCAATTCGATTTGCCGCAAAGCCAGCGCATCGATGTCGCTTCCCCAGCGCTGCCATGGCGCGGGCGGCCTGTCGGCGCGGTAGAGGTCGGGCTGCAAAAGCGCCTGGGCAAATGATGCGCGAAGTGGGTCATCCACGAATGCCGCCGGGTTAGCTAGCACTATCGAAATCTCGCGGGACAACACGCTGGCATCCCCATTTTGATCCAGAAAAGATTGGATAAATTTGAATACCTCACCCATGGGATTGCCTCGCGGCACACCTAGTTGAATGAGTTCTTTGGGTTTCATAATGATTTTGTTTTGCGCAAGCCCTCAGGCTTGTTGGTTTGAATTTTGTTCAGCAAGCACCTTAAAACAACTGGTAAGACAAATACGGAGAGGGACAGTATTTTTAAGCCATCTATTGTCTCATGCTTTCCCCTCGTCTTGATTCCTCAGGTTGCTAAATTCTGCTCCATGCAAGCGATAGTCATCAGGTTGTCTGATCTCACTTTTCTTTCCTCGGAAGACCTCTCGGGTGCTTGCTCTCAGGCCGAGCTGGGTGAAAAAATTATCAAGCAATTCACAGGCATCCCATAGAGGAAAAAAATGCACCTCAAGGAGAGATGGACGGGATGTTTGAAACCTGCCACTTGGCAGGCTATGAAAAAACCAAAACACCCCCGTCCATCGGCTTCAAAGTTCAGC
>JBILWM010000197.1:0-18704 GCA_044369905.1 Terrimicrobiaceae bacterium
TATCTTCAAAGAACGCAATGGAACGCTGCGGACTTGCGAGGCGCTGCGGGCTGGAATTCACCCCCGCTCACTCTATGGAATGCGTGATCGCGGAGAAGTCGAGCAGATCGCACGCGGTCTTTTTCGACTTGCCGAACTCCCGCCGCTGGGGGAGCCCGATCTTCTCACTATTGCGAAGAAAGTGCCGCAAGCTGTTTTTTGCTTGCTGACAGCTCTCGCATTTCATCGTCTGACAACACAGATTCCGCACGCGGTGGAGGTGGCCCTTCCTCGCACGGCACGGATACCTCGTCTCGATCACCCTCCGATCAAAGTTTTCCGCTTTTCTCCTGAATCCCTGAATGCTGGGATTGAAACTCATAGTCTCGATGGCGTTGCCATTCGGGTTTACTGCTGGGAAAAAACTCTGGCAGATGTTTTTAAGTATCGGAACAAAGTGGGCCTTGATATCGCGCTTGAAGCTCTTCGCGCCTATCGATCGCAGCCGAAGAGGGATTATCAAGCCGTGATGCGGTTTGCTCGCGTTTGCCGGGTTGAAAATGTGATCCGTCCGTATTTGGAGGCAACACTGTGAAACCAATCAAGAATGTTTCAGCCTCTGTGCATCAGCGGTTGCTGAATCTGTCACGCCAATCGGGCAGACCATTCAATGAGTTGGCTCAATTCTACGCCCTTGAACGGTGGCTTTACCGGCTCGCCCGTTCCGATTACCGGAATCACTTTGTTCTCAAAGGAGCCTTGATGTTGCTGGCGTGGGAGATGCCATTTTCCCGCCCGACGAGGGATATTGATCTTCTCGGAAGAGTAAGTAACGACCTCGACTTGGTGCGGAATGCCATCGCGGCGATTTGCCGAATTCCAACCGATGAGGATGGCATGGTTTTCGATCACGAAATCGGTCGTGACTGAACGCATCGCCGAGGACGCCGACTACCATGGTGTCCGGGCAACATTCCGCGCGGAGCTTGGGAACGCGAACCTTCCGATGCAGATCGATATTGGCTTTAGTGATGTCATTACGCCGGAAGCCACAATCATCGTCTATCCCGCAATTCTTGGTCATGCCGCGCCCGTTCTGTGGGCCTACAATCGAGAAACCGTAATTGCAGAGAAGTTCGAGACGATGGTCAAACTGGGCGAACTCAATAGTCGCATGAAGGATTTTTTCGATGTTTGGCTTCTGGCAAAAACTGGACAATTCCGCATGCCGGAACTTTCACATGCGATTGAGCAGACTTTTTCCAACCGAGGCACAGCGTTGATTGACGGTCCTGTGTGTTTCACGGAGGAATTCGCGATGAGTCCATCAAAGGTCGCCCAGTGGACTGCGTTTCTTCGCCGTAATCGATTTACCAACGCTCCAGACTCATTTTTAGATGTCGTGAACTTCCTTGATGAATTCCTCCGCCCCATCGTCACTTCTTTGGCGGACAAGCAGGATGGGAATTTCATTTGGGACGCTGGCGGACCTTGGCGCAGCGCGATTTAATCTGGAGAGAATACTCCTTGTAAACTAGGAGGCAGCAAGTGTTCGTTTTTTTTCATTTTTTGCAAATTTCACGGTTGCGCGCTCGCGCGGACGCCGCTTTGCGGCTGAAGAATGGGTCATGCCGGAGGATGGACCCTCCCAAGTTACGAATCGCGCTGCCGCGCGGTGGGCGAAAGAGGGGAGCACAGTCGTCTCGACTGTGAAAGAGACCAGCAGAAACGCTGCTTCGCAGCTGAAGTTTGGGACGCCAAGGGCCTGGCGATCCCTACCCTGGGTTA
The DNA here is from genome assembly GCA_044369905.1 of Terrimicrobiaceae bacterium. Lineage (GTDB taxonomy): Bacteria > Verrucomicrobiota > Verrucomicrobiia > Chthoniobacterales > Terrimicrobiaceae > UBA967. Next base: position 1,768 of record JBILWM010000197.1, read on the forward strand.
CGATTTCGCGCTCCCGCGCGGGGCGCGAAAGAAGGGAGCACGGTCGTCTCGACTGTTAATGACACTGGCTCCGCAACCTCATCGATACCCGAACACAATCCCGCTCTGGGCTCACATCTTCCTTGAGAGATGTTTTTTTCGGTAGGCGACCGGCGTGGTGCCTTGGAATCGACTGAAGGTTAGCTCCATGCTTTTGAGAGTCTTGAAGCCGCTGCCGATAGCCACCTCCAGAATGGATTTGTTTGTTTCGCGCAAGAGTTCCTTTGCCCGTTCGATGCGCAGGCGCCGGATTTCCTCGTAAACGCCGTGGCCCATTTCCTTGAGAAATAGGTTTTCAAGCGTCCGTCGCGACACCGGCACCAGGCGAAGCACATCCGGCACGCCGATTTGTTCGTGAATATGCCCTCGGATAAATCTCAGCGCGCGCCCCAAGTCCGCCGGGCCGTGTGGCAGTTTGTCCGACGAGGCCCGTTGGCGCAGTCCTGCCGGCGGCATCCGCTTGCGTGTGACCGGCACTTTTTTTCCAGACATCAGTTGCTGCAGCATCGCCGCCGCGTGGTATCCCACCGCCGCTGTGTCTTCATCCACGCTGCTCAAGGGAGGTTCGGCCAGTTGGCAGAGGATCTCATCGTTGTTCGCTCCCACCACCGATAGTTGGCCCGGCACGGGAATACCCAGTTCGCGGCAGGCGGCCAACACGCCAAAGGCGATGCGATCCCCTTGGCAAAAAACACCCGCCTCATTTTGGATGCCTCTCAACGCCTCCAAATAGGGCTTGGGCTGCACCCATTGACTCTGGTTTTTTGGCAAGTCGATCCAGTGCGCCACAGCGCGCGCGCCGCCGGCCTTCGCCGATTTTTGAAATCCTTCCCACCGCATATGGGCGATGGCTTGATGCTTGCAGCCGAAGAAATGCAGTTCGCGCAGGCCGCAGCCAAGAAGATGCTTGGCCGCCAATTCTCCCGCCGCCTCGTCATCCAAACACACCGTCGGGATCGCACTCTGCGGAATCATGCCCGAGGTATTCACCACCGGAATCCCGAGCCCGGCCGCGGCACTCTCTTCCTCCTCGGTAAAAAACTCGCCCACGATGCCGTCGCCGCGCCATTTGAGCAGTTCTTTGAGCGGCAGATACGGCTGAGCCTCGTGCATCGCCACCTTCCAGTGGCCATGCTTTCGCATCCAAGCCAGCACCCCTTGCAGCTTCTGCCTGCTATAAGTGGTCGAGGGATCCAACCCCAGCGCAACATGGTATTGCCGCTGCTCGGAGCGCTTGCGGCTCTTTCGGATTTTGGAGTCCGGCTGCGACGGAAGGTTGGAGGAATTCATGGGAGTGAAAAAAAAACATCCCCCAAAAAACGCAAGATGCATGTCGCCTTGCCGCCCGATTCGCGCTGCCGCGCGGCCGTGCCAAACAGTGTAGGGTCGGCGCGCCGTCGCTGACCCATTTGCGCGGCGTGAGCCGCCATTGCATCAAGTAGAAATGCTGCTTCGCAGCTGAAGTGTGGGACGCCAAGGGCCTGGCGATCCCTACCCTGGGTTACGAATCGCGCTGCCGCGCGATGGGCAGAAGAGGGGAGCACAGTCGTCTCGACTGTGAAAGGCACTGGCGAGGCAATCTCATTGGTAAGCGGACGCCGCTTCGCGGCTGAAATTTGGGTCATGCCGGAGGATGGACCCTCCCAAGTTACGAATCGCGCGGCCGTGCCACACAGGGTAGGGTCGGCGCGCCGCCGCTGACCCACTTGCGCGGCAAGGCCGCCATTGCATCCAGTAGAAACGCTGCTTCGCAGCTGAAGTGTGGGACGCCAAGGGCCTGGCAGTCCCTACCCTGGGTTACGAATCGCGCTGGCGCGCGGCGCGCTCAGCGGTGCGCTTGCCGAAAGGCTCTCGGGCTTTGGCCTCCGCCGAATTTTTTAAAGGATGCATAGAAGGGCGCGGCGGAGCCGAAGCCGCTCTCGAGCGCGATGTCGGTGATTTTTTCGTTGGTGGTGATGAGCAGTCGCTGGGCGTGGCTGATGCGCATTCGCACCACATATTCCCATACGGACATGCCGGAGTGGGCGCGGAAGAGCTTCATCATGTAGCGGGGATTCAGTCGGACCGCATCGGCGATTTCCTCCACGGTGATGTTTTCGAAATAGCGCGTGTTGATGTGTTGGGTGATCGCTTCGATTCTGGCTTCTCCGCCGGTGCTCGCGGTCGAGGGTTGACGCAGAACTTCGGAAGGCATGTTCAAGGCCAGGCGATGCAGGCGTGTTTGGATTTCCAGCAGCAGGACTTTCCGGCGGGCGGCATTTTCGCTTTCAAAATCCTCCACCCATCGCCTGAGTTCGATGGTTTCTGCCACCGAGGAGTTTTCCAGCAGAAACTCGCCGGAGAGCAGGCGTTGCGGGAAGGGAGAGGGTATTTCCCACTGCAGCACCCACGGCAGGGGGAGGGTGATCCAGATGCCTTCGCAGCCGACTCCGAGTGAGAGGAGTTGGTGGGGGATTCCTGCCCAGAAGATCGCGAGATTGCCAGCCTGGACCTCGACGATTCGTCCTGAGTGGAGATAGCGGAGTGGACCGCTTTTCAGCGGAATATTGATTTCCACATCGGTATGGGTGTGCGGGCGAGGCATGCAGGAGAGCTTGTGCCTCCACAAGACAGTCCATCCATGAGCGGCTTGGTGAAATATCTGGGGAGTCGTCATCTGGAAAAGTGATAATTCAAGACAAACAGGTGCTTTTTTCAAGATGAAATATCCCTGCAGATGCTACATAGTTGCCGGGTTAAGAAACATTTGGTGATCGATTCGCTCATTCAAAATAAAATTTCATGTCCCCCTCTGTTTTCCCTCATGACAACTTTCAACCATTTGCGCAAAGAGTAGGCCCTGCGCATTCCCCATTTCCCCTGAACAAACAAACCCCTAAAAACCCCAATATGAAAAAACTGCCAAAAATAGCCAAATCCCACATCACCGGAATCTCGTTTGCCGTCGCCATGGCTTCAATGCCCTGTCTGCTTCAAGCTCAAAACGCTGGAGAAAATTTGTTGAAAAACGGAGGAGCGGAGACGGGAGATAGTGCCGGTTGGATCGAGTTTCCATCGGTCTCTGCTACTGCGAAGGAAGGTTCAAAAGCCTTTGTCTGCAAGTCAGGCGGAAGGGTTCTTTCAGAGGAGTTAATTCCGATCAATCCCGAACTCCGCTACAGTTTGTCTGGCTTCTTCAATTCCGAAGGAGCGGAGGCAAAGATGTGCTTGGGTTTCGTGAGTTATGATGCGGATGAAAAAGAGATCACGAGTGCGCAAATCACGCCCATCACAGGCACGGAAACCAAGTTGCGAGAGGCTGCCAGCAAGGGCGACACGGTCTTGAAAATCGAGAACGGTCAACAATGGGTATTCGATACAAAATGGACGCCCGATTTTGGTTTTGTTGCGTTCGATGTCGATGATTCCGGTGCTTACAGCGACCTCCCCAATCGCAACCTCAGCGGTGCAGGGCTCAAATCGATTCGCCAAGTGGGAGGCCAATGGGAGGTGGAACTCGCCAAGCCCCTGACCGCCGATTTTGTGGCAGGCACCAAAGTGCGCCAGCATAGATCGCAAGGCGCTTGTCTGTGGCTTGAGCCCCAACAAGTCGGCAGCAGTTGGAAGGAAATCAAAGGACGCATTGCCGGCGTGAGCGAGGGCCCGAGGCAGCCTGGAAAGTTCTGGCCAGGCACCAAGTTCGTCAAAGTCGCTATTTTCATTGAGACTCCCGGCTTCAAAGATTCCGTTCTTGTGGATGAAGTGGTCTTCTCCCAAGTGGAGTGAGTCACTGAATGGATTTTTTCAGAATTAAAAATCCCCGTGACATAAAAACTAAAACCTCATGCCTTTCTTCTGCATCCTATCACTCTTGGCGGCGCTGTCCCTGAGGCTTTCCGCTCAAGAGTCCACTCAAGTTCCAAGTCCACAAGGGCCCGCTTTGCCGCTGTTGCGCATGGGCGATCCCTCCCTCTGCGGCATGCCGGACAATGAAGCCTCGGTGGCGTTGTCGGATATCGATTGCCCAACAGGTGGTAAGGCGATTCGGATGACCGTGCCGGTGGATTTTTCAACAGGGCAGTCGGGGCATCCGAAAGGTTGGCCGCGCGTGTCTTTTGGAAAATTGGAGGGGAGTGAGGAGGACTGGAGTGCGTGGGATAACTTGGAGTTTATGGTCATGGGCAAGGTGTCGCGACCGGAAGTAACTCGCCTGGTTTTTACGCTCCTTATCGGGTCGCGTCCGAATCAATTCATGCTCCCGATCAAATTGGATAAGCAAGGGGAATGGCAGCGGGTCACAGTTCCGGTCGCTGATATCAAGGCCAAGGGCGTTCCGGTGGACAAAATCCCGAAACTCACTCTAAGCATCGCGGAGTCGGACTATACGGATAAGGACCTTGTCGAATTGTTGGTGGGCGGCTTCCGGTTGACCCGCACTCCTTTCGAGATTTCCTCTCTTATGGTCTTGGACCCGGCACTGCCGCCAGGGGCGAAGAGTGTGAGGCTGGAGGTGAACATCATCGGCACGGAGGCGGAAGTTCAGCGTGGCATTCCGCTGGCTCTGCGACAAAAGGATCAAGTTCTTCACAGCGAGGTGCCGCCATGGAAACGCGGTGCCCAAGTGTATGAGTTGGATCTCTCCAAACTCAATTTGCCTTCCGGTCATTATGAAGTAGCCGTTTTCCCGGAGGATCCCACACTGCAGAAGGTGGCAACCTTTAAAATCGTCGAGGGTCCTTGGAACCAATAATGATGCGCTGGTTGCTATCGGGCATAGTCTTGCCCTTGAGTATGGCGTCGGCTTTGGGGCAAGAGGTTGCAAGCTATAACTTGCCGGTCACTGCGAAACCGCCTGTGCTGGACGGCGACCTGAGTGATCCGTGCTGGAAGGATGCCTTGGCGGTGTCCTCCTTCAGTCCGCTCAAGGGCGTGTCCATTCCTGAAGCCGATCGAGTGGAGACCCGCGCCTTGCTCACCGCCACCAAAACGCACATCTACCTCGCGGTGATCTGTCAGGAGCCTCTCATCGACAAGCTCCGCAAGGATGTCGTGAAGCATGATGGCATGGTGTGGAAGGATGACTGCGTGGAATTCTACCTTTCCACCGCGTCCCGCGAATCCGGTCGCTGCGTGCAGATCAGTTTCAACGCCAATGGAATTGTCAATGACACCTATTATCCAGGGAAAGGATTGTCTCCGGATGAAGGATACCAGAGCGGCGCAGAGTGCAAGGCACGGATCGGCAAGCAGGAATGGGTAACGGAAATGGCGATCCCGCTCAACCGTCTGCCCATCGAAAGCGCCAGCGGGCCGTGGGCGTTTCAAATAACACGCCATCGTCAAACCAAGCCCATGCTGATGACCTCCCTGAAGACCAGCGTGAAGGGATTCAAGGAATTTGCGTTATTTGATGAGCTTCAGGGTATCGCGCAACTGGAAATTCCGTTTAGTCTGAAAAATCTCTCTTTCTACTCGCCATTTTCGGCAGGAAAAAACTGTGCGGAAAATTTTTGCAGCTTCGAGGTGGATGGCGACCAGAGCAAGTTATCCTCGGTGGAATTGTCGCTGGATGACAAAACCCGTGCCCAAGTCGCCATCGGGCCGCAGCAATCGGGACGGATCCTTCTCCCGTTTCAGTTCACGCCGAACGATGTCGGCAAAAAAATGAAGATCCGCGCATTCAGCGGTGGGAAAGCGGTTCAGGAATATGGATTGATCCTGCCTGCGCTGCCTGAAGAGGTGATTGGTGATCCTCTGCGGAACGCCCTCTATGTGGAGCGCGGTGGTGTTGAGTTGCAAGTGCGGGTGAATAAATCTGCTGAACCCGGGTCCCAGCTTAAGATCGCTTGGTCGGCCAGTGACCCTGCAGGAAATATCCTTGGCAGCGGAGAAGCCCCGGTTGTTGAGCAAATCGCCCGCTTGCCGTTGCAGTGGGAGAACTTGAAAGCCGGTCACTGCGCCATCACGCTGAGGTTGCTTGAAAACGAATCAGAGATTGCTGATGCAAAGAGAATTATACGGCTCATCCATTCCCCATTTGAAAATTAATAAATTGAAAACAACAAAAATGATCATCGCGAAAAAAACATGTGCCGCTATCTTGATTGCTGCGCTTCCCGTGGCGAATTCCTTCGCGGGAGAGCCGCCTGAAACAAATTCCTCGTGGTGGAAAAGCTGGCTCTCATGGTTGGGCGTGGGGCAGGAAGAAGTCCAAAAAGCCGAGCCGACTAAACAGCAAGAGGTGAATGGCCAGGAATCCACATCCGGCAGGCAGGAGGAAGTCCAAAAATCTGAGCAGATCAAACCCGTTTTCTTTGACCAACCCGTTTTCTTTGATTTCGGCATGAAAACTTCGCAGCTTGCCGAGGGCTTCATCGCCGTCACGCCCGAGTCCTCATGGGCGCCCGAGACCGGTTTCGGCTGGGTCGACAAGCCGGCACTCACCGCCGTCGAGAAAGCCGATCTGACCAAGGTGAAGGTCCGCCAGATTCCGAAAAAACCGGGCATGCCGGACTCGGTTGATGAGTTTCCTGTCTTCCTCAACTCACTCAGCGAGGATCATGTCTCCGGAAATGCCACAGCCACTTTCCGCGTCGCCGTCCCCAAAGGCGCCTACAAAGTTTGGATTCTGCTCGGTTCGCCCGGTGGTGGCGGAACGAGTCGCCCGAATCGCTATGTCGTCTGGGATACCCGCATCGCCTGCGGCAATCGCGAAGTCAGCGCCACCTTTCCCGGCGAAGACGAGGCGCGCGTGCTGACGATGGATGTCGTTTCCGACGGCACGCTCGATTTTCAAATCAGCAGCCGCAACCGATGGCTCCTCAATGGCATGGTCATCGTCCCGGCGGCGCAGTGGGACTCGGTGAAAGCCGAAAAGCTGGCGCGTTACGAGCAGGACATCTATCTCCTGCCCGACGAGCAGTGGTCCAAGTGGACCAAAACCCAGCACGAGGAAAAGAACCCTATGCCCGAGTTCACCAAGGAGGAACTCGACCGGGGGCTGGTCGCCTACACTCGCAGCTACATCTCGAATATCTGGCCAAATACCGCACCGCTGCGCGCGGAGATCGACGCGCCGGTCCGTGCCTTCGCCGCGTCCGGTGAATACGAACCGCTCAACTTTGCCATCCTGCCGCTGCGCGACCTCAAGGATGTGCGCGTCAAGTTCTCCGACCTGAAAAGCAAGGACGGCCAAAGCATCGAGGCTTCCTCGATCGACACGCGCTTCGTCAAATACATGTGGACGCGGCCGAACTACAATTATCTCTGGACCACCTATCGCGCTCCAGATGTCCTCATGCCGATGGTCGCGAGCGACCTGACAAAGGGGGAGAACTTCCGCGTCTGGGCCACCGTGCGGGTGGGTGAGGGGACGCCCGAGGGGATCTACAGCGGGAAGGCCGAAATCTTCTCCGGAGAGAAGAAACTCCACGAGGTGCCGGTGGCGTTGCGCGTGCTGCCGATCAAGCTCTTGAAAGACCAAGGCATCACCTACGGCATGTATTACGGCAATCCTGTCACTCACGCGAATCGTGCCAGCGATGACTTCTCCCGCGAGTGGTTCCGTGGCAAGGCGGAAGACGAGATTCGTGGTATGATCGAGCACGGCATGAACGGTGTCGAACGCCTCATGCCTGGAAAAAAGAACGAGAGTGGCGATTTCGAGCCCGACTTTGATCAATTCGCCACGCTGATCGATGCGGGGCGTCGCGCTGGATTCAGCGACCGCCCGATGCCATTGCAGCTTTTAAGCTCTGTGAATATTTACTTTGAAAAATACGGCATCGAGAAACCTGGCGTGCACCTCAAGAATGTCAAAATGCCGCCTCAGGCCTACTTCGATGACTTCACCAAGCTGATCGAGCGCATCGAGGCCGAGCGCAAGCAGAGAGGTTGGCCGGAGTTCCTCTACTACCCGCTGGATGAGCCGGAGCCGAGTGGTTCTCCCGATGTGGTGCCCTTCGTAGCGAAGCTCATGGAGTCGATCAAGAAGGTGCCCGGCGTCCGCACCTACATGACCGGCGACCCGATCAACGAGCGCGGCGGCCCACCATGGGATCCCGTTTATCCCTTTATCGATGTCTGGTGCAACCAACCCTTCAAGCCCGACTACGAAACCATCCAAGCGAAAGCAGGCCCCCGTAAAGATGCGGAATACTGGTGCTATCCCAATCATGTCCTCGGTGAGAACGATCATACCCGAAACATTGGCGCGCGGATGACCTATGGCTTTGGTTTTTGGCGCTCGGGCTACACCGGTCTCATTCCTTGGATGTATCAACGCAATCAGGGCAATCCATGGAACTACCTCGACGGGGAATACTCTGATGTGTTGGTGCGCACTGCCGATGACGGCTCGCCGATTCCCGTGGTGACATGGGAGGTTTACCGCGAGGGGATCGATGACATGCGCTACATCACCACGCTCGAGCATTGGATCGAGCGCGCCAAAGCCGCCGGCCGTGACGACCTCGCCAAGGCGGGCCGCGAAGACCTCGACTTCGTCTGGAACTCCATCAAGGTGCAGGAAAAATACAAAGACGACGGCCAGCCGGAAGTGTTTTGGCACAATCAAAACAAGCCCCCGGTGACCCCTGTCGGCGGCCGCTTGGAAAACGGAATGTGGGAGCCTGCTGTGTTTGAAACGATGCGCTGGATCCTCGCCAACCGGATTCTGGAAATCCAAAACGCACTCTCCAAACCTTGATTCCCGAGACATTCGTGCAAATCATTACCATCAACGAAGCCGAAGCGATCCTCGAACCGTTTTGGGATTCGACCCAAAGCGAATTGAACCAGTGGACGATCGAGCCTGGCTCATCGCACGGCCTCGTGGTGAGCCAGAGTTGGGATAAGGTCGCTTATGAGTGGGTGCGGCGTCCTGACAAGGGACCTGCCTTGCGGATGTCGCGCTGTTGCGATGTGGCCTGCGATGATTACGACCGGTTGGTGCTCTCGGCCATGGCACCCGAGGGTGCGGTGATCCGCTTGATGGCATCGACCGATCGGGGTGAATGCCGCATCGAAGCAAAACAGTCCGGGCCCAAGAAACAGGAGATCGCGATGGAACTTGCGGGGGCAACGCGTTTGGAATCCGTGACAATCGAGATCGAGGCCGCTAGTGACGACATCGCCCAAGGTTGGTTCAACTGGCTCGGGCTGCAACACAGCAGTCGATTGGCGCGCATGCTCAAGCCCCACTCGGTGTGGGATGCGCGTTGGGAAAAGCATCTCAAGGATGAGTCCTACGAGCCGCAATTCGCGCCGACCTACGGGCTGGTTTTGAATGGCGATGAACTCAACACGCTGCGCGAACGACATGCCGCGTTGACGGCGGATGGCAGTGCCTCGCCGTTTGTGAAAGCGGCCGAAGCGGCATCGGCCCGTGATCCGGAGACGATGATCCACGACTTTGTCAACTTCTGGAGCGACACCCGTTACAACCGAGTGCGCGATCACGATTCGTTCATCCTCAACCACGGCCTCAACGCCGCCATCGCCGGGCATCTTCTCAAGGACAAGCGTCTGCTCCGCCTGGCCGCGCGCTACGCCCTGAGCATCGGCGTGTGCAAGAATTGGGACGATGGCTTCATCTGCCGCTTTCCCGGCAGCACTTTTGAGCACCGCTGTTTTGTGCAGAGCCTCTGCGCCCACGAAGTTGCCGGCATTCTCGATCTGGCGGGCGAATGCTTCACCGAGCTCGGGCGTGATTTCCTTCTGCGCCGATTGGCGGAGGAAGCCATCGGCACCATTCAGTTCAATACCTGGAGGCGTGATTACATTTTCATCTGCAACCAGCTCGCGTGGTTTACCCCTGGTCGCATGCTCGCGCTCGGAGTGATGCAGCGTCACTGGCCGCGGGTGCGCTCCTACATGGACATCGCCTACAGCGAACTTTGCGAAAACTTGGAACGCAGCATCCTGCCCGACGGTGGCTATATCGAGGGGCCGATGTATTTCCGCTGCATCGGTCGTGACGCAGGACTTGGCTTTTACTACTACAGCCGCGCGCTGAATCGACCGCTGGGCGAACTTGTTCCCGAGCCGATGCGGCGCTGCGGCGATTTTGGAGAGGCCGTCATCAGCACCGATGAGGAGAGCGATGTCATACCGATCTGCGATGCCATCAAGGGCCATGAGATCGCCTCGCAAGCGACGATGGGCGCTCTGCTGCCGGAGAGCGCGTGGGCGCGTATGCTGCGCAAAACCGTTGCCCGTTCCGGCGGGTGGCCGATCGGTGGGGGGGGACATGGGAGCAGCGTGCCGGCAATGGTCGATGCCGCGATCTCCTGGGGATTGATCGAGCGCCTGCCCGCTGAAAATTCCGCGCCGCAGCCGCTCGTTTCTTTACCCACGATGGGCCCGCTCGTGTCGCAGCGCCAACTGGGCGATGCATCGGTGAAACTTTTCATCCAAGGCAATCGTGCCAATGCCGGCCACACCCACGAAGACAAGGGCAGTTTCATTCTTGAATTCGCCGGCGAGACTTTCGCGTTCGATCCCGGAAGCTGCGACTACAGCCTGCCGCTGGCGACCGAACTCAGGAACTGCGAACGCCACAACATGCTCGTGCCCTTCGGCGTGTCGGAGAGGCCTCATCCCGCCTGCCCGCTTCCAGTCGATGTCAAACCGGTCGGCAAAGGTGATGGGGTGGCATTCCATGCGGATCTCGATGTGACTCCCGGTTGGGATTCTTACTACCGCCGCTGGCACCGCACCTGGGACTCTCCAAGTGCGGATGTGCTGACCATCACCGACGACTACGAACTCATCGCCGGCGAGGGGGTTGAATTCTACTGGCAGACCCGCCTGCCGGTGACCATTGATGGTTGCCGGGCAGTCATCAATGGCGTGCGCGGTCGCGTGGAATTGACAGCTCCCGAAGGATGCGCCTGGCGGGTTGATGAATTGCTTTTGCTTGATGGCATCCAGCGCCGACTCGCCTTTCGACACGCAGGCACGGCGGGCAGCTTCAGCGTGAGTGCCCGGCTCTTTTAAACTTCCAATTCCATGACTCCACTTTGCAAAGCACTCGATCATTTTGAACCAGCCCTCCAACTCGAAGAGGCGCTGCGCAAGACTGCCGCACCATCGCCATGGCCGGGGTTGACCGATGACTCCAAACGCGCAAAGGCCATCGCACTGGCGCGCGAGAACGGACTCTTCGAGCGCCTGGCGGAGCGGCTTGCCGGGCAGGGCGAGGGATCTCCCTGGTGGGGCAAATCTCCCTATAGTCATGCCTCCACTCCGCAGCCACATCCCATCAAGCGGCTCGACTGGAACTCCATCCAGGAATACCATCGCACTGGAAAATGGATCGACGGAGAGATCATTTACGATGCCCTTGGTCGCATTCAGGATGAGGCTCTCGCGCTGTGGCTGGATCATCCATCGGCGGACGCTGGTCGTTTGGAAGAAACCCTCTGGGCCTTCTGCGACTTTGCGCTTTGGATGCCGCAGGAATGCGCGAAGTTGCATGCGGCGGATCTTTTCTCAACCCAATGCGGTGCGGTGCTTTCCGAGTTGTTGCTCGCGGTCGGCGACCGCCTCGACCCGCAGGTGGTCCGGCGTGTTGGCCAACGCATCGAGGAGCGATCGCTTGCCGCCGCCCTCGATTGGCGCAACCTGCCAATCTGGATGTGCCGACGGAACAACTGGAACCATGCCTGTTTTTCCAATGTGATCCAGACGGCTCTCCACCGCATGAAGGAGCCACGCGATCTGGCCTCCCTGCTTGTGCTCTGCACGCACATGATGGAATTCGGCATGACGGGATTCAGCGAGGATGGCGGGTGTGCCGAGGGACCGATGTATTGGGGCTACGGCTTCGGACATTTCCTCGAGGCTGCCATCGTGCTGCGTGAAGTAAGCGGCGGGCTGTTGAATCTGATGGACTCGGAGCTTGCGCAACGCATCGCCCGCTATCCGCTGGCGGTCTGGTTGGAAGGAAGTGATCGTTGTCTCTTCGCCGATTCCAACAGTGGCTTCATGAGGGCCTGCGAGGCGCTCATGGTGAATGCATTCTTGCCGCTGCCGCAGTTGTTTGATTTCTGCGAAAAAGGTCCCGACGGACGGCCAATGCTTCAAAATTGGCACGATCTACTGCTCGCGGTGGATTCTCCGGCATGGCTCGAATCCGCCAAGCGCGAGCCAACTCCGGTGACCGACACGCATCTTCCCTCGCTGGGATTTGCCAAGGTGGCCACCACCCTTGCGGATGGATCCCGAGCGCAACTCGCCGCCACCGCCTTGCACAACGCGGCTTCGCACAATCACAACGACCTCGGCAGTTTCGTTTATTACCGCGACGGCCGCGCCTGGATCACCGATCCCGGCATGCCGATCTACACAGCCGAGGTCTACGGCCCGAACCGCTATGACAATCTCCTCTGCGGTTCGCAGGGGCACCCGGTGCCGGTCATCAATGGCCATCTTCAGCAGGAGGGCTCGCAGTATCGTGCCAGTCTTGCCGTCGATCACGCGGCGGCCGATGGATCCAAAGCACTGCGCATCGATCTGAGTCATGCCTATCCGGACCAGACGCTCACCCGCTTCGAGCGCAAGCTGACGCTCAGCACTCATGGTGATTTGGAAATCGCCGACGACTTTGAGTTTTCAAAATCACCCGGCGCGCTTCAGGAAGTGTTCACCACCTATCTGCCGTGCCAAACGGAGGGTGATGGCGTCCGCATCGGCGGCAAGGAGGGCATGATCCTCAAGAGCAAACAACTCGGGAGCTTCGCGGTCGAGTTGCACGAAGTCGACTCGCCCTGTGCTCCCGAGGACAAAATGCTTCGACGCATTGTGTTCACTCCATCCGAGCTGAAGGGTTGCATGTCGCTTGGCTTTACCTTCCAAAAGGACTGAAGGTCGGCAGCACAATCGATCCTATTAAACCCGAATCCAGAAGATTTAACCACAGAGGACACAGAGAGCACAGAGGCTCAATGAAATGCTCTGAATCATGCCTGATCGTTTTGTCCGCGCGATTGCTTTTGGAAGCCGCTCATGTGAATCCTGTAATTCCTGTCTAAAAATCCGTTTTCAAGTTAAAACTCATGAAGCATCACTCTCCAAATTCCGTGAAGATTTCCGAAGGAATTGAATTCCACAATGTCGCTGAGATCGAACTTCAAGCCGATGGCGGGCTGATGCTTTTTCGCGTGCCTCGCGGCGTTCGCGAAAGCCTTACAGCACTTGGGCGGATGGTGGCCGAGGACTCGGCCGGGATCGAGATCCGCTTTGTCACTGATGCGCCAGCCTTCCGGATCTCGCTCGGAAGTTATCCTTCTTTCCTTTCGCCCCATGAGCGTCATGCCGAGGAGGTCGTGCTTTTCCGTGGGCCGTTTGTCCATTCGCGGCACCGAATCGAGCCGGGCCGCGTGAACCATATCGATGTCGCGCCTTGGAGCGGCGGGCAGCTTCCGGAGCATGTGGGCACGGCGAAGCGCAGGGGCTTTTCGCCAAATGTTTGGCGCGTGTTCATGGGGCGCTGCGCCAGAGTGTTTTATGGTTTGGAAACATTCGGCTACGCCCACCGCAAGCCACTTCCCGATGAGCTTCCATCCCGCCGCTGGCTTGCTTACGGCAGTTCGATCACCAACGGTGCTTCACCCGTGAGCCATTTGAGCAGTTATGTCTACCATGCTGCCCGCGCAGCGGATCTGGATGTGCTCAATCTGGGCTTGTCTGGATCCTGCTTCTGCGAGCGCGAGATGGCGGATTTCATCGGCTCGCGACAAGATTATGAAATCGCCACGCTCGAGGTCGGAGTCAACATGCGCAACGGTGTTTCCCCTGAAGATTTCAGAGCGCGCGTGAGCTATCTTCTGGATGCCGTGGCGGCACCTGGGGCAAACAGGCAGGTGTTCCTCGTGACGGTCTATCCCAATCTCAGCGAAGCCGGGCTGGCGGCCGCCCAGGATCGCTTCTCTGCCATACTGCGCGAACTGGCTGCATCAGGGCGCTGGCAGAAGCTCTCGTTGATCGAGGGAGGAATGATCATGGATGACCCCGGAGATTTAACGGCGGATTACATTCATCCCTCGGACTACGGACACGCTCGAATGGGATATCATCTTGGGAAAATTCTCAGCAAATTCAATTAACAGACGGCCGTTCCGCCGGAAAAATGCAGGTCCGCTGGGGGCGTCTGCCAGTGCTGATCCACCCACGGGACCATATCAGTCGTGGGGTCTGAAAATTGTCCAATCATCTTGGAGAGTCACAGAGATGCGGAAGTTGGCTGAGAAATTCCGGCAAGCTTATGGCGGTGACGGATTCTGACAAAGGATAGGAATCTCCTCCAGGCGTGAGGAAATACGCCCGCGTGGCCTGCAGCGTCTTGGCGCTCTCAAGAAAAGCGGGGCTGAGCTTGGGCGATAGCGTGCGTTTGATCTCGATGGCGATGACCTCACCCGACGAAGTTTCGAGAACAAAATCGATTTCAGCCCCGGCTTGAGTGCGGTAGTGGCTGAAGTTAGTGCCTTTTGGAAGCAAAGGGATGATCTGCTCCAAGCAGTATCCTTCCCAAGAATGGCCGCAGAGAGGATGGCCGAGCAAATGTTCCAGATCATCAATTCCGGCAAGGGAGTGAAGGAGGCCGCTGTCCCTCCAATAGACCTTGGGTGATTTGACAAGCCGCTTTCCTGCATTCCTGCTCCACGCCGGAATGCTGCGCACAAGATAGAGCCCTTCGAGCAAATCAAGATAGTTGCGAACGGTTTTGCCATCGATTCCCAAAGAACCGGCCATCCGGCTGAGATTCAATGTGGCTCCTTGCTGATGAGCCACCATGGAGCACAAACGACGCAACAACAAGGGAGCGGCGTTAATGCCGAGCTGCGGCAGATATCGCTCGACATAGCTGATGATAAAATCCTCACACCATTGGCGCGAGGCGGAATCGTCCGCAGCCAGAAAGCTATCGGGATAGCCGCCGCGAAACCAGTGGCGATCCATCTCCTCGTCTCGACTTTTAAGTTCAGTGAGATTGAACGGACAAAGCTCCAGATAGCTGATTCGACCGGCAAGCGTTTCGGAACTTTGTCGGAGAAGCTCTGGCGACGCAGACCCGAGAATCAGAAATTGCCCGAAGGCTTCGCCCGCGCGGCGCCTCTCATCTACCAGACTGCGAAGCACTGGAAACAAATCCGGCAATCGTTGAATCTCATCAAGGATGACCAGATGATCTGCAAACTTGCCGAGGTAAAGTTCCGGGTCCGCCAGCTTGGCGATGTCTGACGGGCGTTCCAGATCGAGATAATGAATAGGCTTTCCAGTCTCCAAGCTCCGAGCCAGCGTCGTCTTGCCCACTTGTCGCGATCCCAGCAACGCAACTACGGGAGTTTGCAAAACCCGTGTCCTCAAGATAGTGGCAAGGTCGCGTTTTATCATTTGCCTTGTAAATAAGGAATGTATTCCGATTTTGCAAGGCAAAAACATTTAATCTGCTTTGCGCGAAAAGCCCCCACGCTTGTTGGGGCACATGGAACCTCAAGAAATCGAAGAGGAAACAGCAGTCACTAAAATCGAAACAGCTGTTATGAAATTGCCGCGTTCGAGGTCGAAGTCAAAATGCGCAACGGTTTATCGCCCGGAAAATTCTCAGCAACACAAACGCATAGGTCGCCAGCCCACTCCTTGGGTCAACCTCCGGTTTGACCCAAGGCTGCAATGCTTCGCCACCACGCCGCGTTGCGGCAGAACCCCGCGCTTTGAGAGGGGGCATGGTCGTCTCGACCGTGAAAGACACTGGCGTAGCAACCTCATTGGTAAGCGGACGCCGCTTCGCGGCTGAAGAATGGGTCATGCCGGAGGATGGACCCTCCCAAGTTACGAATCGCGCTGCCGCGTATCCAGGGTAGGGTCGGCGCGCCGTCGCTGACCCATTTGCGCGGCAACGCCGCCATTGCATCCAGCAGAAACGCTGCTTCGCAGCTGAAGTTTGGGATGCCAAGGGCCTGGCAGTCAGAGAATGCGTTAGATTTTAACTCGCTATTTCTCCTTTTTCCTAAAAAAAACTGGATAATAATGCAGCATTATATTAAAAACTAATTGCATTATTATCCGCCATGCAATCTTCAACGCAACACGCACTTCTTATCTTCAAAGAACGCAATGGAACGCTGCGGACTTGCGAAGCCCTGCGGGCTGGAATTCACCCGCGCTCACTCTATGAAATGCGTGATCGCGGAGAAATCGAGCAGATCGCACGCGGCCTGTTTCGACTTGCCGAACTCCCGCCGCCGGGGGAACCCGATCTTCTCACTATTGCGAAGAAAGTGCCGCAAGCTGTGTTTTGCTTGCTGACAGCTCTCGCATTTCATCGTCTGACAACACAGATTCCGCACGCGGTGGAGGTGGCCCTTCCTCGCACGGCGCGGATCCCTCGTCTCGATCACCCTCCGATCAAAGTTTTCCGCTTTTCTCCTGAATCCCTGAATGCTGGGATTGAAACTCATAGTCTCGATGGCGTTGCTATTCGGGTTTACTGCCGGGAAAAATCTCTGGCAGATGTTTTCAAGTATCGCAACAAAGTGGGCCTTGATATCGCGCTTGAAGCTCTTCGCGCCTATCGATCGCAGCCTAAACAGGATTATCAAGCCGTGATGCGGTTTGCTCGCGTTTGCCGGGTTGAAAATGTGATCCGTCCCTATTTGGAGGCAACACTGTGAAACCGCTGAGAAATGTTTCAGCCTCTGTGCATCAGCGGTTGCTGAATTTGTCACGCCAATCGGGCAGACCATTCAATGAGTGGGCTCAATTTTACGCCCTTGAAAGGTGGCTTTACCCTAAATTCGGCAGTTGAAAAATGAGGATGGCGACCATCACCCCGTTGCCAGAGCTGGCAGGCCGGTATTTTCGATTTTTGGTTGGATAAATCTTTCGAAAATTCGGAGCAAGATGCGCTCCCAGCG
>JBILWM010000058.1:0-18638 GCA_044369905.1 Terrimicrobiaceae bacterium
GGGCCTTCGCGGAGGCGGCAGCAGAGAAATGCTGACCACTGCCGGTTCAACCGCCGGATGCGGAAAACCGCATGTCCGGTGGTGTGGAAGGCTCACGGGGCGCAATCCCCGTGGGCCCATCCGATCCCAGGATTACGAGACGCCGCTGTGCGGTTGTTGTAGCGGCGTCTCTATGAGCGCCGGTGGCGCCGGGACCACAAAAAAAGGCGGGGCATTGCTGCCCCGCCTTTTTTGTAAGGGTTTTGAGTCCGCTTAGGCCTTCTGCTCAAGGATGGCGGCTTTGACCTGGGATGGGACTTCCTCGAAGTGCGAGGGTTCCATCGAGTAGGACGAGCGGCCTTTGGAGAGCGAGCGGATGGCAGTGGCATATCCGAACATTTCGGCCAGCGGAACTTCGGCATTGATGGTGCAGAGGTTGCCTTTGGTTTCCATGCCTTGGATGCGGGCGCGGCGACGGTTGAGGTCGCCCATGATGTCGCCTTGGAACTCGTCTGGAGTCACGTTTTCGACTTTCATGACTGGCTCGAGCAGGATTGGTTTGGCTTTTTTAAGGCCGTCCTTGAGCGCAAAGATTGCGGCCATCTTGAACGCCATTTCGTTCGAGTCCACATCGTGGTAGGAGCCGTCGGTGATGTCCACATGGACATCGATGACGGGGTAGCCAGCGACGACGCCGTTGAGGATGGCTTCCTTGAAGCCTTTTTCGACAGCAGGAATGTATTCTTTCGGAATGGTGCCGCCGACGACTTTGTTATCGATCGTGAGACCTTTGCCGCGCTCGTTCGGGCGGACTTTGCAGACGACATGGCCGTATTGACCGCGACCGCCGGATTGCTTGACGAGTTTGCCTTCGCCTTCGGACTCGTTGAGAATGGTCTCCTTGTAGGCGATCTGTGGCTTGCCGGAGTTCGCTTCAACCTTGAACTCGCGCATCATGCGGTCGCGAATGATTTCGAGGTGGAGTTCGCCCATGCCGGCGATGATTGTTTGGCCGGTTTCCTCGTTGGTGAATACGCGGAAGGTCGGATCTTCTTCGGCAAGACGCTGCAGGGCGTTGCCCATTTTTTCTTGGTCTTGCTTGGTCTTTGGTTCGACGGCCATCGAGATCACGGGATCAGGGAACGATGGTGGCTCGAGGAGAATCGGATGATCCTCGTCGCAAAGCGTGTCACCGGTGGTGATGTTTTTGATACCCACGATGGCGGCGATATCACCCGAGTAGCAGGTGTCGATATCTTCGCGCTTGTCGGCCTGAATCTGAATGAGGCGGCTGATGCGTTCGCGCTTGTTTGTGCGTGGATTGTAAACGGTATCGCCTTTGGAGAGCTTGCCGGAGTAAACGCGGAAGAAAACGAGTTTTCCAACGAAGGGATCGCTCCAGAGCTTGAAAGCGAGCGAGCAGAACTTCGCGTTGTCGTCCGAAACGGCTTCCATGGGTTCACCGTTGTCAGGGTTTTGACCCTTGGCGGCTGCAATGTCGAGAGGGCCGGGGAGGTAGTCCACCACGGCGTCAACGAGGTATTGAACGCCTTTGTTTTTGAAGGCGGATCCACCGGCGACGGGCACAAACTTGTTGGCGATGGTCTGGCGACGGATGGCTGCCTTGAGTTGCTGGATGCTGATGGGTTTTTCTTCGAGGAAGAGCATGCCGATTTCCTCGTCGAGGTCGCACATTTGCGAGACGAGATCCTCGTAGGCGCCTTGGGCGAGGTCTTTGAGATCTTCTGGAATTTCTTCGACGGTGTAGGTCGAGCCCATTGCGTCGTTGTCATGGTAAATGACGACTTTCTGGTTGATGACGTCGATTTGGCCTTTGAGGTAGTCTTCTTTGCCAAGCGGGATAAGGATCGGCCAGGCGTTGGCGCCGAGTTTCTGGCGCATGGAGTTCACGGCATTGTCGAAGTCCGCGCCGGTGCGGTCCATTTTGTTCACGAAGGCGATGCGGGGCACACCATATTTGGTGGCTTGGCGCCAAACGGTTTCGGATTGAGGCTGCACGCCTGCCACGCCGCAGAACACGGCGATGGCTCCGTCGAGAACGCGGAGTGAGCGCTCGACTTCGGCCGTAAAGTCCACGTGGCCGGGAGTGTCGATAATGTTGACGCGCATCTTGATGCCTTCGTATGCTTTATAGATGCCTTCCTCTGCGCGCTGCATCCACGAGCAGGTGGTAGCGGCGGAAGTGATCGTAATGCCACGCTCGCGCTCTTGCTCCATCCAGTCGGTGACGGTCGTGCCCTCGTGCACTTCACCGATCTTGTGGATCATGCCGGTGTAGAAAAGAATACGCTCGGTGAGAGTGGTCTTGCCCGCGTCGATGTGGGCGGCGATGCCGATGTTGCGTGTGCGCTCGAGCGGAAACGCGCGGTTTGGAGAGTTCGGGTTCGTGGAGTCGGTCGTGGCTGCCATAGGATCGTGTGAGGTTTTTTGTTTTTAGATTGGGTTTTGTCTCGGGAGGTCGCCGTGAGGTCTGATGCCTTTCTGGCGGTAAAAAAAAGGGCGGTTTTTTCCGGGGAAAAAACCGCCCTTCCGAAATATGCTACCAGCGGAAGTGGGCGAAGGCGCGGTTGGCCTGTGCCATCTTGTGCATGTCGTCGCGCTTCTTGATCGCGTTGCCTTGACCAGCAGCGGCATCTTTCAACTCGTAAGCGAGAGCATTTTCCATCGGAACTCCCTTGCGGTTGTTTGCAAAAGTCACGAGCCAGCGCATAGCCAAGGCGACTTGGCGACCAGCTGGAACTTCCATAGGCACTTGGTATGTGGAACCACCCACGCGGCGGGATTTGACTTCGAGGCGTGGCTTCACGTTCTCGATGGCTTTGTTAAGCGTTTCGAGAGGATCGACCGTATCAGTGCCCTCGCGGGTTTTGTCGATAGCGGTGTAAACGATTTTCTCGGCGATGGATTTCTTGCCGGACTGCATGACGCTGCTGATGAGGCTGGCGACGAGTGGGCTGGCGTAACGGGCGTCCTTTTTGACTTCCTTGTGAATGACTCTACGGCGACGGGACATATCTTATTTTATCTATTTAAAAATTTCGGTTCTTGGCGATTACTTCTTCTTGCCCTTGGCTCCCTTGTCCTCTTGGCCTGGCTTCGGACGCTTGGCGCCGTATTTCGAGCGGCCGCGACGGCGACCGTCAACTCCGAGGCTGTCGAGTGTTCCACGAACGATGTGGTAACGAACACCTGGAAGATCTTTGACCTTGCCGCCGCGAACGAGAACGATCGAGTGCTCCTGGAGGTTGTGTCCCTCGCCGGGAATGTAGGCGATGACCTCTTGGCCGTTTGTGAGGCGAACCTTGGCCACTTTGCGGAGAGCCGAATTTGGCTTCTTGGGTGTGCGTGTCATCACCTGCACGCAAACGCCGCGACGCTGTGGGCAGTTGGCCAGAGCTGGCGACTTCGATTTGACTTTGATTTTGTGGCGTCCCTTGCGGACGAGTTGATTAATTGTGGGCATTCTAAATCTCGTTTTCTGACTCGCGTGATTCGACAGGATTTCCGTTGTCTCGATATTGACAATGGCACACCACCGACACCTTGCGGGAAGCGAGGAGGTTAGGGATCATTCGGCGTGTTGCAAGAGAAA
This sequence comes from Terrimicrobiaceae bacterium, assembly GCA_044369905.1. Taxonomy (GTDB): domain Bacteria; phylum Verrucomicrobiota; class Verrucomicrobiia; order Chthoniobacterales; family Terrimicrobiaceae; genus UBA967. The sequence continues at coordinate 3,593 of JBILWM010000058.1, forward strand.
AAAACAGATTTTTCAATCTCTTCCAATCATGTATCTCAGGGGCCTATGAAACGAATATTTGCTGGGTTTTTGATGGCTACATTTTTGTGCGGATGCGCGGGACCGGCGGTTTACGACCACACGGCAGCCGTTGTGGAAGCGGAGGCCGCAAGGCCCGGTGTCATCCTCGACGATGAGGCTGAGCGAAAGGCCATCGCGCGCTTTGATGCGTTCTTTGCCGATGTCACCGAGGAGAGCATCCGCTCGCAGATCGATGAATTCTATGCGCCGGATGTTTATTTCAATGACACCCTCAAAACGCTACGAGGTCGCGAGGCAGTCAAGGCCTACTTCCTGCGCATGCCGCAGCACACCGACTTCGTGCGGGGCAAAACGCTCGACCACTCGCGATCAGGCGCGAACTACTATGTGCGCTGGATTCTCGATGTGCGTTATAAAGGCGCGAAGGACACGGTCCGCACCATGGGGGTTACGCTGTTGCGTTTCGACAAGTCCGGTCGCGTGGTGCTGCATCAGGATTTCTGGGACTCTTCGGCCGGTTTCTATGAGCATCTCCCGGTGCTTGGCGGTGTGATTCGATGGATCAAGACCAAGATTTAACGCTGCAATCCGCTGCGCGTGCCGGGAAGCTGCGGAGCCTTTTTCTGAGCGGTTCTCCCGTTCTTTCGCTCGCTCCCATGCAGGATATCACGGACCTCCCTTTCTGGCACCTCATGTCCAAATACGGCGGCGCGGATTTGTATTTCACCGAGTTCTTCAGGGTCACTCCGCACTATGTGCCGGAAAAAAATATCCTGCGCTCGATCCTCGAAAATCCCACGGGCCGGCCGGCCGTCGCGCAGATCATCGGCAATGATCTCGAGGCCATGGCGAGGACCGCGCGGGCTTTGGAAAAGCACCCCGTTGCGGCCATCGATCTCAACCTGGGATGTCCCGCGCCTGTCGTTTACCGCAAGTGTGCTGGGGGTGGGTTGCTCCGTGATCTGCCGAGGGTGGATGAGCTTCTCGGCGTCCTGCGCGATGCGGTGGAGGGGGCATTCACGGTCAAGACGCGCATTGGGTTTGAGACCGCCGGCGAGTTCGATGCGCTGCTCGAGGTTTTTTCAAAACACCGGCTCGATTTGCTCACGGTTCATGGCCGCACCGTGGCGGAAAAATACGGGCCACATGTTCACTTGGACCGCATCGCGCAGGCTGTGCGATCGCTGCCATTTCCTGTGCAGGCGAATGGCAATGTGGCCTGCGCCGCGAGTGCCTTGGAAACGCTGCGGCAAACCGGCGCGGCTGGCCTCATGATTGGGCGCGGGGCGATTCGCAATCCTTGGATTTTCTCGCAGATCCGCGACAGCCTCGCCGGGAGGGAGGTTGCCTTGCCAAGCGGGAGGCAGGTGCTGGATTACATCTCCGACTTGTATGATGCGGTGTGCAGCCCTGGCGTTCCTGAAAAAGCGCAAGTTCAGAAAATGAAAAAATACATGAACTTTCTCGGCGAGGGATTGGAGACCTCGGAAGCCTTCCTCTATGACATCCGGCGTTGCTCCACGAGGGTGGAGTTTTTCAGCATCTGCTCGCGCCACCTTGACCACGGGCGTGCGATGCCGCTTCAACCGTAGATGATGAGCTGGATGTTGTCCGGCAGGTTGGCCGCAACCTGACTCGCCACATTGCCGCGAAGAACCTTGGCGAGCGAGTTGCGGTGGGTGGCTCCGAGGACCAGGAAGTCGGCCCCGATTGTCGCAGCGGTATCGACAATGAGCGGGGCGCTCTCGGCAGCTGTTGCAAACAAGGGAATCGTTGTGATGCCGCGTGCTTTTCCAATCTGCAGGGCAGTGTTGAGAATCGCGCTGACCTCGGGATCATCCCTCCAATTGGTCGGGCCGCCGGAGGACTTGCCCGGGTAGAGCACCGCGATTTCGCGAACACAAAGGACATACAGTGCGGCTTTGCGCAGTTCGGCTTCGTCAAAGGCAAAGGCCAGCGCCGGAGTGAGACCGCGAACGGACACAAGAATCTTCTGGGTTTCCTGCACGGGTTTCCGCAGGTTCTCGACCAACTCCGGTTTGACGATCTGAGCCACCTCGCGACTGACGGTGAGCGTAGTGATGCCGCTCAAGCGTCGCGCGTAGGCCCAGAGTCCGAGGCCGGCTATCAAGACGCAGACGACAAAAAACAACGCATCGTGCTTCGTCTGCGCGAGTGTGAATTCCACTGCTATCAGGATGAGCGCTGTGAAGCCCATGAGCAGGCGCTCGGGGAAGGACATCAGCAGTTTTTTGTTCGTTGCAGATGAGGCGAGATTGATCGCAATCGCTCCCACCACGCCGATGGCGTAGAGCGCGGCGAGGCTTTCGAAATTGTCTGTGACAAGGAGCACAATAATCGGAAGTGCCACAGAGATCGCTAAAGGCACTTTTGGCACGCCGAGGCGGTTGAGTTTTGAAAACTGCTTCGGCATGTCGCCCTCGCGCGACATCATAAAAAGCAAACCCAACTGGGCAGCGACAGCCGTGTTCACCGCGCTGAGCAGAAGGAGGGCGAAAACAACACCCACGACCAGCCCGAAAATCTGCCCGAAGGCGTTTCCAAAAGCCATGGCGCCGTATTGCTCGGCCATGAAGCGCAGGGTGTCCTCTTTGCGTTCCACGATCTGTGGTGCCAGCGACTCCGGCAGCGAGAGCATTGCCCAGCCAAGGAGAAATGTTCCCAGGCTGACTTCGATGGCGACTGGTATGATCGCCTTGGCCGATGTTTTCCCAATGCGGGGCTGACCCAGCGGCGAGCCCTTGTCGGGTTTCATTGTCCCCGTGAGATTGGCAATCGCCTCCACGCCGCTCAGGGCAAGAATAACGCCAACGAAGGAAACCCAGATATGGCTCCAGTTTCCCTCGAGTGGTTTCAGGTTTTGAAAGGTGAGGTGGGGAATGCTCAGTCCAATGATGCCCAAAATCACAACCAATGTCGGCAAAGCCAATGCCACCGCGAGATTGCCGCTATGGCGTGGTCCGAGCAAATTGATGGCTCCGATCACGAGGATGACCCCGATTGTCGAAACCATGATGTAATCCTTCGGGATACCGAGGTAGCTGAGGGCCGCCCATCCGCTGAGGGCGGCTGTAACGGTGAGGTCCGCCACTAGCAAGAGGGCTGCCACGACAGAGAGGACCTTTCCATGTGCGCCGGCTGCTGAATAAACGCCACCACCCTCGGGAAAGCAGCGGCAAATAACGATGTAGTTCAGGCCGACGAGCAGCGAGAGCACGCATACGGCCAAGATGATCGGAAGCGAGGAAAAGCCGATGGCCGCAAAGGTGAGACCCAAGACATAGGCTTTACTGGTTCCCCAGTCGCCGTAGAGGAGTGCTGAGGCCCGCTGCCAGTCGAGATTGCGCGGCCGTTGAATTGAGATGTTGTCCAAAGTGGCAGGAGTTTTGAACAGGGACGGGGCGTTGCGGCAAATCAAATCTTCCACCCTCCGGGGCTCTGTTGTCTTGCTTGAAGCCTTCGCCTGCCTTAGCAGGAGGTGAGTGAATATCTACGCGAGAACGATCCGCTATTTCCGCCCCTTTGCATTGGCCACTGCGGGAGGTGTTGGGCTCACTCTGGTATCCATCGGTTTCAATCTCCTCAAGCCTTGGCCATTCAAATTCATCGTCGACGGCGTCCTTGACTCGTCGGCTGGAACGGCCGACACGCGCGTGCTTTTGAAGGAATGGTTCGGCGCCACTTCGCCATCACTCGTCATCCTCTGGCTCTGTCTGGCCATGGTTTTGATCAGCCTCCTGGCAGGGTTGGTCAATCTCGGCTCGAACTACCTTTTCGTCCGTGTGGGCCTGCAGTCGCTGCTCAAGCTGCGCACGGACCTCTACACCGCGTTGCAAAACCTGCCGCTCAAGTTCCACGACTCGCGCCGCAGTGCGGACTCCAGCTTTCGCGTGGCCTACGATTCGCAGAGCATCCAGACGATTTACAACAAAGGCTTCGCGACCGTGCTGTCTTCCGTCGTCATGTTGGTGGCGACATTTTTTGTGATGGTGCGAATGAATTGGCCGCTCACGCTTGCCTCGCTCGCGATCCTGCCGCCGGTGGTCTGGGCGATCCGCTACTATGCGGTCCGGGTGAGAAATCAATCCACCGACATCCACGAGCGCGAGAGCGATCTGCTCACCATCGCGCAGGAGGGCTTGAGTCAGATCCGCATGGTTCATGCCTTCGGGCGCGAGTCCTTTGAGGTCGATCAATTCCGCCGCCGCGCCTCGCGCAGCCTTGAGGCGAATATGAAGCTCAACATGACCTCCGTGGCGAGCGCCTTGGTCGTGGGAACCCTCATGGCAGCCGGAACCGCGCTCATGTATTACATCGGCTCGCTCCAAGTCATGAATCCCGCCGCAGCCTTTACTTTGGGAGACTTGCTGGTTTTTTCATCCTACCTCCTCATGCTCTATCAACCCCTCGAGCAGCTTACCTACACGGCCTGGGCCTTGGAAGGCGCGGCGGCCGGTGCGCAGCGGTGTTTCGAGGTTTTGGACCGCCAGGATGATGTGCCCGACGCGCCGGATGCCGTGGATCTGAAAGAGGTGAGGGGACGCATCGAGTTTGCAGGGGTGGGCTTTGGCTACACGGAGGAACGCGGTGTTTTGCAGGACATCAATTTCACCATCGAGCCCGGCCAGACTGTGGCCTTTGTGGGCGGCACGGGCACGGGTAAGAGCACCCTGTTGAGTCTCGTGCCGAGATTCTACGATCCCACAGGCGGCACGGTATCCCTCGACGGGCGCGACTTGCGCTCCATTACAAAAAAGAGCCTGCGCTCGCACATCGGCATGGTTCTTCAAGACACGCTCCTCTTTTCAACCACGATCCGCGAAAATATCGCCTACGGAAAACCCGGCGCGACCAATGCTGAGATCGAAGAGGCGGCGAGAAAAGCCCAGGCGCTAGACTTTATTCAACGCATGCCGCAGGGATTCGACAGTCCAGTGGGGGAACGCGGAGGCCACTTGAGTGTCGGCCAGCGCCAGCGGATTGGAATCGCCCGCGCCTTCCTAAAAAACGCGCCGATTCTCTTGCTTGATGAGCCGACCAGTGCTCTCGATCCCAGCACCGAGCACGCCATCATGGGAACGATCCTGGAACTCATGCGCGGCCGCACGACGCTGATCATCACCCACCGACTCACAACGGTTCACGGCCTCGGCCGCATCGTGGTTTTGCAGAACGGCCGCGTGGTGGAGGATGGCGCAGGATCGGAACTCGTGGCGCGCGGCGGAGTCTATGCGGCCCTCTACCGCGACACCATGGCCCAGAGCGGGTAGCCCGCTGTTACGATTTGGCGGATTTTTTAGCCTTCGCCGCCTTGGGTTTGGCAGCTGGTTCCTCCGGAGCGGCCTCCTCTGCGGGTGCCTTAGCTTCGGGCGCGCTCGCTGTCTCTTCGACCACCGGCTCCTTGTCGGAATTGCTCTGCGAGAGAAGGGAATCCACAAGCGCCTGATTGGAATCGGCAGGCTTCGCTGGAGTTTCAGCCTCCGCAGCATTTTCTTTGTCGCCTGAAAGCAGGGAATCTATGAACGCCTGATTGGAATCAAAAGATTCTGCGGACGGCTCCGCTGGAGCATTCTGAATTTCGGGAATCAATGGTTCAAATGTGGACTTCGGCACTGGTGCGGCCGGGCGCTCGAGCTTCACAGACTGGTCGCGCTCAGGAATCTCGGCCAGCAGGCGATCCACAATATCAAAAACCTCCTCCTCAAGACGGTAGGGATTACTCTCCTTCAAGACAAAGCTCGTCCGCTTGTCCTCATCCGGGATTTCCGTCCAACCCTGAATGCTGTAGTCCTTGGCCGTGCCAGTCTGCCGTGCCTGGATTGAGACCTTCGTCTTCGCGACACCTGCGGAATTTTTAATCAGGATTTGCAAGGAGCCGGTGCGCTCGCTGAAGTTCACCGAGCGCTGAAACCCCCACGAGCCACCGCCAAGGGGAGGGGAGGAAAGAGCATCCTTGAGGAATGTTTCAGCCAATTCGACAAAACCGAGGGAGGTTAATTTCATAGTCCATCTGCATCAACACCCCAATCCCTGCGCGCTGTCAAGTTTGTGATGTGCGAAGCTTGAATGGCGGAAATCTTCTGGTAGCTTGGCGGGTTCAATGTATTTATCTTCCTCCAGCTAAGACCTGATGGCTCTCGACCGTATATTGATTGTTGATGATACCGCGATTATTCGTAAAACCCTCGAGGAGCGACTGAGGGGGAAAAGGTATGCCGTCTCCACAGCGGGATCGATTGCGGAGGCTGAAAAACGCCTCGCGGGGAATTCGTTCGACCTCATCTTTCTCGACATGGAACTGCCCGATGGCGACGGGCGCATCTTTATCGATCGCCTTTCCCACTCCGACAACAAGCCGCTCGTGGTGATGATCACGGCGAACGGCTCGATCGAATCCGTTGTCGAATGCATGCGCTCGGGGGCTTTTGATTATCTGCCAAAGCCGTTTGCGATGACGCAAATCGACCTCATTCTTAAGAAGGCCGCCGATTTTCAGCGGGCGGTCCGGGTTACGGATTTCCTCAATCGCGAAAGCGTGGCCCGCCGCGAGATCATTGGAAGCAGCCCAGCCATCATCCGCTTGAAAGACCTCATCCACCGCGTTGGCAGGACGAATGCCACGGTCATGATCAGTGGTGAAAATGGAACTGGCAAAGAGCTGGTTGCTAATGAGTTTTTCCTCAACAGCCAGCGTGCCAACAAGCCGTTCATCAAGGTCAATTGCGCAGCCATTTCCGAGACGCTTATCGAAAGCGAATTCTTCGGCCATGAAAAAGGCTCCTTCACCGGCGCGACCGACCAGCGGGATGGCCGCTTCGAGTTGGCGGATGGCGGCACGATTCTGCTCGACGAGATCAGTGAGATTTCCCTCGCCCTCCAGGCCAAGCTCCTCCGCGTCCTCCAAGAGCGGGAATTTGAACGCGTCGGGGGAAATAAAACCATCAAAGTCGATGTCCGCGTCCTCGCCACCACGAACCGCGACCTGCTCAAATCGGTTCAGAAAGGCGAATTTCGCGAGGATCTTTACTACCGCCTCAATGTTTTCCCCATCCAAGTCCCCCCGCTCCGCGAGCGCACGGGGGATGTCGTAATCCTCGCCAATCATTTTCTCGAGCGTTTTTCCAAGGAACACGGCATCAAAAGCGGCGGGTTTTCTGAAAGCGGCATAGCTGGACTGCTCGCCCACAATTGGCCCGGCAATGTTCGTGAACTCCAAAATGTCGTCGAACGCGCCGCCATTCTCGCCGAGGAGGGCGTGCCCATTAGCGCGGAACTCATGGGTCTCACCCCGCCAGCGCCCGCCGCGCCTGCGCCAGTCGCTCCCGCCATTCAAAAATCCGCCGCGCCCGCGCCCGCCTCGAGCTCCGAAGTCATGCCACTCCACGAACTCGAAAAACGAGCCATCTTCGAAGCCCTCGAGCGCACAAACGGCAATCGCACCCAAGCCGCCGAACTCCTCCAGATCAGCATCCGCACCCTCCGCAACAAGCTCGCCGAATACCGGGGCGACAACGAGGAAGCAGCCTGATTTTTTCGCATTGACACCATCCCCTCGCGGAAGTCAGTCTTCGCACCCGTGTCCACGCTCCGTCGAAAAATCCTCGCTTCCTGCGGCCAAGTCATAGCCGCCGTAGCGTTGTTTTTTATCATCGGTGGCCACTGGGGAGTCCTGCAAACCGTGGCCTGGGCGAACATGATTTGGACCTACTCCACGCAGGACGGCTCAGTCCTTGCCGGTGCGAAAAAAACCTTCGACGGCGAGCACCCCTGCAATATGTGCGATTCGATCAAGGAGGCCAAAAAGCAGGAAAAGAAAGCCCCCGAGATTTTGTCGGCCACCAAGAAAATCGAACTCTTCGCCCTCAACGATGCCAACCTCCTCCCCCTGCCCGTCAGCGCCCCGTTCCAATTTCCTCTCCCCCGGAATCTCACAGCGGAATCCCGCCCGCATTCCCCAACCACTCCCGTGCCCATAGCCTAAGGCTCGTGATTCTTTTCTAAAAAGCCGGACCCCTCGTCCGGATCAACCCAAGCCTTGGGCGCCGCACATTTCTTCGCGGCCACAAAAACCTCGGCCTCCTCTGCGGCATCACTTTTGTGCGTTCGATGTCGAATGCCACGCGGAGGGATGAATATCTAAATATTGTTAAATAAATGAAAAAAAATACTTTAAAACAAATTTTACAGCCTTGCCTCGCTTTGGCTGGTGCTCTTTTGCTCTCCATGGCAGCAGCCTTTGCGGAGCCTGAGCCGTCTCCTTCACCAACACCCACTCCTGGCCCTGAAGCCCCTCAAGTTCTTCCGGAAACGGTTGTCACGGCAAAACCGGAGTCTTTAACAAATCCCTCCATTTCAAGCCGCAGGGAGCAAATTGACGAAACAGTCGGAGCCGGTGAGATCATCGATGCCGAGACCTACAAGCGCGGACGCTCCACGACATTGAAAGACGCCTTGGATTTCGCGCCGGGTGTATTTGTCCAACCTCGTTTTGGCGCTGAGGAGGCGCGTATTTCGATCCGTGGTTCGGGCATTCAGCGCACTTTCCACGGCCGTGGACTCAAGCTCCTGCAGGATGGCATCCCAATCAACCTTGCCGATGGAAGTTTTGACTTTCAAGTGATCGAGCCTCTGGCTTCGAAGGCTGTGGAGGTCTTTCGCGGCTCGAATGGCTTGGAATACGGAGCCACAACTCTCGGAGGCGCGCTGAATTTTATTTCCTACACCGGATACGACGCGCCGTTGCTCGATGCCCGCTTTGAATTTGGAAGTTTCAATACCTACCGGGCGCAGCTTGCCAGCGGCGATGTGGTCGGACCGTTCGACTACTATGTGAGCCTCACGCATTTTTCCACAGATGGGTATCGTGAGCACAGCAGTCAGAACAACCAGCGTCTCTTTGCCAACCTCGGCTGGAAATTCAACAGCGAGCTTGAGACCCGCTTCTATGTGGCCGTGGCGCAGACGGACTCTGAACTTCCCGGCAGCTTGACTGCGGCGCAATTGGAGGAGGATCCCACCCAGGCGCAACGCGTTCCGCCGTTCCTGCGTTCGCGTCAACCCGTAGCGCGTTTCGACTATGTCACCAGCAACTGGAAGCGCGATTACGACCTGATTCGCATCGCGAACAAGACGACTTGGCAGATTGATGACAACCGTCTCAGTATCGGTGGCTTCTGGTCGCGCAAGGATTTGGATCATCCGATCCTTTTCGTCATCGACCAGTTGACGAACGATTTCGGCGTATCACTTCGCAATGATTACACCGGCGATTTTCTGGGCCATAAAAACAGCCTCATTTTCGGATTCTCGCCAACATGGGGGTATGTCAACGACTCGCGCTTTGTGAACGATTTCGGCGAGCGCGGAAGCCAGTTTGCGAGCACCGACCAGTTTGCGCTGAATCTGGATTTCTACCTGCAGGAGCAATTTTGGATTAATTCGCAGTGGGCGGTCTGCGTCGGTTCGCAATTGAACTATGTGCAGCGCAACAGCACCGACAACTGGCCCACGGGTCCGGACAACAGCGATTCTCAAAGCTGGTGGGGAGTCAGTCCTAAGGCTGGTTTCCTTTATCAACCGGTCAAAGAGGTTCAATTCTACACAGACTTCAGCCGCAGCTTCGAGCCGCCATCATTTGGCGAACTGGTCGAGGCTTCAAATGGCCAGGTCGGCCTTGTCCAACTCGACGCCCAAACCGGATCAACGATCGAAATCGGCACGCGCGGGCGCTTCAAGCATCTGACCTGGGATCTTTGTTACTACTATTCCTGGATGCAAAATGAGCTCATGGCGTATGAGATCGCGCCGGGTCTCACGCAGACGGTGAACGCCGATGATACGCGCCATCAAGGCGTCGAGTTCGCAGCGAACTGGGATATCTTCTACAATCTCTTCACCCATGAAAAAGCCGACTCGAAGGGCTTTGAAGGCGACTACTCGAGTGAGAAACCCGATTTCGACCGGGTTCTTCTGAGGGTCAATTACCTTTGGAACAACTTCGCCTATGTCAACGACTCGGTCTATGGCAACAATTTGCTTCCAGGCATCCCCGAGCACTACATCCGCGCTGAATTGCTCTACGAGCACCCGTGCGGATTCTACATCGGTCCGAATTTTGAGTATGTGCCGGTGGGCTACAGCATCGACTCCGCAGGCACAGTGTTCACCGACAGCTATGCCCTTCTTGGAGCAAAGATCGGCTGGCGCTCGCCCTCGGGCCTGTCAGCCTACTTCGAGGTTCGAAACATTGTTGATACCACCTACACCGCGACCTCCGGCGTTGTTGCAAATGCCAACGGGCTTGATGTGGCCCAGTTCCTGCCGGGGGATGGTCGTGGGTTTTACTTTGGCGTAGAATACCGCTGGTAATGAAAGCTTCCACTCTCCGTCGTCTCCACCGCTGGCTCGGGCTGATTTTCAGCCTGAGCATCCTGGCCTCCGCGCTCAGCGGCGTGCTCCACACCATCATGGCCAACAAGCAACCGCCGCCACCAGCGGTCAAGCCGAGTGGGTCTTTTCTCGATCCTTCAGCGATCCGATGCGGACCCGCCGAGGCTATGAAAAACCTTGCACCGGATTTTGGAAATGTGGCCGCCATCAATCTCAGGATGATTGGTGGCGAGCCATGGTATCAAATCTACGGAGCCTCACCCGTTCCATCCTATGTCAGTGCGTTGGACGGCCGGATCGATCCCTCACAGGATGAAAAATACGGGGCCGAAATTGCAGAGCGGTTTCTCGGCGGTGCGAAGGTGGCAAAGACCGATTACCTGACCTCCTTCAACAAGGAATACATCAACATTTTTCGGGTTCTCCCAGTTTATCGCTTCAATAGCGAGGATGGCCGAGGGACCCGCGTTTATGTGAGCACAACCACGGGAAGCGTGACCCGATACACGAATGATCAGATGCAGTTCGAGGCAAATGTTTTCACCAACTTTCACAAGTTGGCCTTCATTCCAGACCGCAAGACGCGCGATATCGTTCTCGTCACGCTCACCGGCGGAACGGCCCTTGCGGCTTTGGCTGGTGTTTTTCTATTCTTCTACACTCGCCGGAAATAATCCCAAATGATCGAAATTTTTCACAAAGGCGGCCCGATTATGTGGCCATTGCTGCTGGTCTCAGTTATTGCGCTAACTGTTGTCATTGAGAGGTTATTTTTTATCGCTCTCGAAAAAAAGAACCGCAATCCTGCATTGGTCGGAGATATTTTAACGAAAGTGGAAAACGGGCATGTGGCTGAAGCCGCTCGGTTGGGCGAGGGGTCGAAGGACTTTGTCGCTCGGGCCCTGACCTATGCGCTCACACATCGCGAGAAGTCCTTCAGCGAGGCCATGCTGCGCTCGGCCAATTGGGAGCTCAAGCGCTTCAACCGGGGACTCACGCTCCTCGATACAGCCATCACGCTCGCCCCGTTGCTGGGACTGCTTGGAACCGTGGTAGGTATGATCGGGAGTTTCAATATGCTGGGAGGGTCTGAATTGGGCGCCCCCGCTGCGATCACCGGAGGCATTGCCGAGGCGCTCATCGCGACGGCATTCGGCTTGGGCATTGCGATAACGGCCCTGCTGCCATTCAATTATCTCAACGCCCGCGAAGAGGAGGCCCGGCTGGAAATCCAAGACGCCGCCAGCCATGTGGAGCTGCATCTGAAAAAGTAGGCGATGGATATCCCAAGATTTCGCCAGAAACGCCGGGCCCGAATTGAGATCGTGCCGCTTATCGACATCATTTTCTTTTTGCTGGCGACTTTCGTCTTGGTCTCCCTTTCCATGGTCAAGCACAAGGGCATCCCCGTCGTTCTTCCAAGCGCCTCCACAGGCGTTCAGCAAGAGCAGAAAGACCATGTGGTGATCAGCATTTCCGACGCGGGACAGCTTTACCTCGATAAGAATGAGCTCCAGCCTGAGGAGTTGTATAAAACAATGCGCTCTCTCCAGGAGAAGGACTCCGGGCTCCGGGTTCTCATCAACGGCGATGAGAATGCCCGCCTCGGCTTGGCTATTCAGGTGCTCGATGAAATCCGCAAAATCGGCATCACAAAAGTCGCTTTTGAAACGACTCCCAAGCCGGCTCATTGATTGATGCAATACGCCAATTCCGGCTTCAGCGGGCGTCGAAGAATTGTGCTGGGCTGTGGAATCATAGCCATCGCCCTGCACGCGCTCGTTCTTTTTTGCTGGGATTCACATCCCCGTCCCGTGGAAATCCAAGATGTGGCCGAGGGCTCCGTGGAGGTGGAGCTTTTCGAAGGTCCGCCCGCCGTCGAGTCGGCTGCGACTGATGAGCCAGCCGAGCCGATAGAAGAGATTCCCCAGCCCGAGCTGGAGCCCCCTCCGCAAGAGGCACCTTCTGAAATGCCGATCCTGCCCGAGCCGGAGCCGTCCCCAGAGCCAATGGCCACGCCTCAGCCCTCGCCCAAACCTGCCCCTCGCAAAGTGGCGCAAGCATCCACTCCGACAAAAAAAGGAGTCGCGAATTCCCCGGCATCGGGGGCCCTGACCAAAGGAGCCCCGGAGGGAACCGGTCGCCAACTCATCGGCAAACCCACCTACATCGTAAAACCGTCGCCTTCCTACCCGGCGGAATCGCGCTCCGCGCGAGAGCAAGGCCTCGTGGTGTTGAGAATCACCGTCAACGCAACAGGACGCCCGACCCATGTCGAGATCCTCAAATCCAGCGGATACCCCCGCCTCGACCGCGCCGCCCTCGAGGCAGGCTGGCGTTGCCGAATTCGAAATGCCACCCCCGGCGACCAATTCGACGCCCCCCTGCGCTTCAACCTTCAAAATTAGCCGCACAACCCCGGCACGCCTCCGACCAAAAATTTGGACGATCGTCCAAAAAAACTGCCCAACGAGTCTGGGAGCGGCTTGCCGGGTGCAAAAGAAATGCGGGGCCAGGTTTTCACCTCGGCCCCGCATAAACTTTCTCCGCGCGGTAGCGCGACTTAAGACTTAATTCTTAAGACTTAAAACTCCCCCTTACCTCGCCATGCGGCGAAGGAGCGCGTCAGCCATGTCTGCTGGTGTGGCAGCGACTTCGATGCCGGCGGCTTTGATCGCTTCAATCTTGCCTTGCGCTGTGCCTTTTCCACCGCTGACGATGGCTCCGGCGTGGCCCATGCGGCGTCCGGGAGGCGCTGTGGCTCCGGCGATGAAGGCGGCTACTGGCTTTTTGCAGTTTTTGCCAATCCACTCGGCGGCTTCCTCTTCGGCGGTTCCGCCGATTTCACCGATCATGATGAATGCCTCTGTGCCGGGGTCGTCGTTGAACATTTTCACGACATCGAGGTGCGATGTGCCATTGATGGGGTCGCCACCGATGCCGACGCAGGTCGATTGACCGTGGCCACGGCTGGAAAGTTGCCAGACGGCTTCGTAGGTGAGGGTGCCGGAGCGCGAGACGACGCCGACTTTGCCTTCCTTGTGGATGTAGCCTGGCATGATGCCGATCTTGCAGGTGCCGGGAGTGATGATGCCAGGGCAGTTTGGGCCGATGAGGCGGGATTTTGATTTCGCCATGGCGGCTTTGACTTTCATCATGTCGAGGACAGGAATGCCCTCGGTGATGCAGATGACGAGTTCGATGCCGGCATCCACCGCTTCGAGGATGGAATCCGCCGCGCCCGCTGGGGGCACGAAGATCATGGTGGCGTTGCAACCGGTCTGTTTACGGGCTTCGTAGGTGGTGTCGAAAACCGGGACCTTGCCTTCGAAAACCTCGCCGCCGCGGCCTGGCGTGACGCCGGCTACGACATTGGTTCCGTATTCCATGCAGGACTTGGCGTGAAAAGCGCCCGACTTGCCGGTGATTCCCTGAACGAGCAGGCGTGTGTTTTTATCAACGAGAATGGACATGGTTTTGAGAGGTTAGGCTGCGGCTGCTACGACTTTTTGTGCGGCGTCGGCTATATCGGTCGCCGCTGTGAGTTTGAGTCCGGATTCGGAGAGAAGTTTCCGGCCTGCGTCGACATTGGTGCCTTCGAGGCGCACGACGAGCGGAACGGGGAGGTTGACGGCCTTCACGGCATTGATGATGCCTTGGGCGATAACATCGCACTTCATGATGCCGCCGAAAATATTCACCAAAATGGCTTTCACGCGGCTGTCCGCGACGAGGATTTTGAAGGCCTCGGTGACTTGCTGCTCGCTGGCTCCACCGCCCACATCGAGGAAGTTGGCGGGTTCGCCGCCGTGGTGTTTGATGATATCCATCGTGGCCATGGCGAGTCCTGCGCCGTTCACGAGGCAGGCGATGTTTCCATCAAGCCCGATGTAGCTGAGGCTGTGCTTGGAGGCTTCGACCTCGCGCGGGTCTTCCTCCTCGATGTCGCGGTAGGCTTGGACATCCGGGTGGCGGAAAAGGGCGTTGTCGTCGAAATTGAATTTCGCATCGAGAGCGAGGACTTGGTTGTCCTTCGTGATGACGAGAGGGTTCACCTCGACCATCGAGCAGTCGCGGGCGATGAAAAGTTTGTAGAGGTTCTCAAAAAGCGTCGCGGCATTTTTGAGGAGGGCGGTCGGAATGCCCAGCATCTTGGCGAGCTTGCGCGCTTCGTAGGGCTGAAGGCCGATGAGCGGATCAACAGGGAGGTTGAAAATCTTCTCGGGAGTATGCTCGGCGACGGCTTCGATATCCACACCGCCCTCGGTGCTGGCCACTATGACCGGTGCGGAAATGGCGCGGTCGATGAGGATGGCGAAGTAGAGTTCTTTTTGAATTTCGACCGATTTTGCGATGAGCACCTTGCGGACGATGCGGCCGTCTTCACCGGTCTGGTGGGTGACGAGGGTTTCACCGAGCATCTTGGCTGCGGTATCACGAATCTCGGCGGGCGTTTTGCAAAGATGCACGCCGCCTTTGAAGCCGTTCTTAAATGTCCCCTTGCCGCGGCCGCCGGCGTGAACCTGGGCTTTGATGACGAGGTCTTGAGTGTTCAAGGAAGCAGCGATTTTCTCGGCTTCCTCCGGCGTTGAGGCAACTCCACCGGGGCTGTTGG
>JBILWM010000134.1:0-5676 GCA_044369905.1 Terrimicrobiaceae bacterium
CACATCCGCCACGAACTCCTCTCCATCGCCTACGGCATCTGGGATCACTTGAAAAATGGGGGCAAACACGGGGCCGAAAACTGGGTGCTCACTTGGGTCGGAATGCTGCCCGGCAAGCGCGAGTCGCGGCGTCTCATCGGCCGGAAGACGCTGACCGAGCAGGATGTCCTGAATGCCCCCGATGCGCCGGATGCCATCGCCTACGGAGGTTGGCCGATGGACCTGCATCCGCCCAAGGGCGTCGATGCTCCTCTGGAGGAACCCTGCACACAGATCGAAGTGCCGCACCTGTATCCGATTCCCCTCTCCTGCTGTGCCAGTGGAACACTGGAGAATCTCTGGTTTGCCGGACGCAACATTTCCGCCACCCATGTCGCCTTCGCGTCAACGCGCGTGATGGCCACTTGTTTCGCCATGGGCCAAGGAACTGGCATCGCCGCAGCCAAGGCAGCGGCACAAGGCAAAGGCACATCCGAGGCCTGCACATCGCCCGAATTGATTCAGCAAATCCAACAGGAAATCCTGCGACAGGATGGTTTCCTGATCGGCGTGCCGAATGCAGATCCGCTCGATCTCGCACGCAGCGCGAAGGTCACGGCATCCGACCATCGCCAGAATGGTGATCCACAAAATGTGACCGATGGTTTCACCCGCATCACGACGGGCCCTCACGGCACACGCCCCGGAGCGATGCCCGAGGGAACGCACCGATGGATGTCAGAAAAGCTTCCCGCATGGTTGGAGCTGGAGTGGGACAAACCCGTCACGCTTTCCCGCCTGCAACTCACCTTCGATACCGGCCTGCACCGCTGGTTCTCGCTCACGCAAAGCGACGGCGTGCATGCCCGCAACATCTGGGGACCGCAGCCCGAGAGCATTCGCGATTACAACCTCATCGCCGAGACTCCCGCAGGGCCGGTTACTCTCGCCGAAGTGAGGGGCAATTTCCTGCGTCAGCGAATCCACAACTTCTCATCTATCGCAACCACACGGCTCCGTATCGAGGTGCTCGCCTCCAACGGCATCGATCACGCCCGAGTCGTGGAAATTCGCGCCTACCACTAAAAATGCATTCAGAGGGAAATCACAAATTTCGTATTGATCGTTACACGGATCGGATTGTCCGCGTCCGGGTGACGCCAACGGATTTTGCTACGGAGTCGAATTCGGAAATGGTCGTTCTCCGTCCGCAAGCGGCGGGGCAAGATGCAGTTTTGATAGTTGATCAGGATGCCGAGGGAAGAATCGTCTTTTCCTCTGAGGGGAGGACGCTCCTAGGTGTTTCGAACTTTTCTTTTGAAGCTGTTGACGTGATTCAAACGGAGATGGATCCGGAATCACTGGTCTTGAAGGCCACGGTGGACGGGGAGCGGGTTCAGGCAAAAATTGCAAAGCAGACAGTGATCCGACGGGATTGGAAGGCGCGAGTTTACTTTGAGTGGGATGAGACCGAAGCACTTTACGGCCTGGGGATGCATGAGGAAGACGCGTTGAGCCTGCGCGGCAAGATGCAGTATGTCTATCAGCACAACTTGAAGGCGTCGGTGCCGATGCTCACATCCACCAAGGGCTACGGCCTTCTCTTCAACAAAGAGTGCGCCTTTGAATTTCATGACGACGAGGCCGGCAGTTACATGGAGTATGACTCCACCGATGAAATTGATTTCTTCTTCATCCAGGGAGGATCACTCGATGGTGTCATCGCAGGTTACCGCGAACTGACGGGCCAGGTTGGCATGATGCCAAAGTGGCTCTTTGGTTACTGCCAGAGCAAAGAGCGTTACAAAACCCAGGAGGAACTCGTCTCCGTGGCGCGAGAATTCCGCGAACGAAAAATCCCCATCGACCTGATTGTGCAGGATTGGCACTACTGGCCAGATGGTTGGGGAGGAAAGCATTTTGATGCCGCCCGTTATCCAGACCCCAAGCGGCTTTGTGATGAGATTCACGCGCTGGACATGAAGGTCATGATTTCGATCTGGCCCAACATGATGGATTCCATCAACCGACCCGAAATGATTGCGGCCGGTGGCATGCTCAACGATCACAGCGTCTATAACGCCTTTGATCCCGCCGCGCGCGATCTCTACTGGAAGCAGACCCATGACGGGATCCATCGTCACGGGTTCGATGCCTGGTGGTGCGATTCCACCGAGCCCTACATCGCCGACTGGAGCGGCGAAACGAGCGGATCATCAGCTGAGCGGGCCAAGCGGAATCTGGACGAGTTCAAGCTGCACATGGATGCCGCGCGCGTGAACGCCTATAGCCTTTACCATTCCAAGGGCATCTATGAAAACCAACGCGCCGCGGCTCCCGACAAGCGTGTGGTGAATTTGACCCGCTCTGCCTATGCCGGCCAGCAGCGCTATGGCACGATCACCTGGCCGGGCGACCCGTCCGCCAAATGGTCAACCTTGCGTCAGCACATTCCTGCGCTTCTGAACTTTTCTGCTTCGGGTTGCCCATACAGCACGATGGATATCGGCGCATTCTTTGTTCGCTCCAAAGAACAATGGTTCTGGTCGGGCGAATATGAGGCCGGCTGCGAGGACCTTGGCTACCGTGAACTCTACACCCGCTGGTTCCAATTCGGTGCCTTTCTCCCCCTTTTCAGAAGCCATGGAACCGACACCCCGAGGGAGCCCTGGCACTTTGGCGAACCTGGCACTCCGTTCTATGATGTGCTGCTGCGCTTCATTGAACTGCGCTATCGCCTGCTACCCTATATTTACTCAATCGCCGGTTGGATCACGCAACGACACTACACCATGGTGCGCCCGCTGGCCTTCGATTTCATCAATGATCCGCAGGTCCATGATCTGAAAGACCAGTTCATGTTCGGTCCATCACTGATGGTCTGTCCGGTGCTGGAACCGATGTATTATGAAGCAGGTTCGAAGCCGCTTGCAGTCGAGAATAAGACACGCTCCGTTTATCTCCCGGACGGTTGTGACTGGTATGATTTCTGGACGGGCAAGAAGTTCAAAGGCGGTCAAAACATCAAGGCGGATGCGGTGCTGGAAAAGATTCCGCTCTTTGTGCGCGCAGGTTCGATCATTCCGCTCGGTCCGTGCCAACAGTTCGTCGGCGAGAAAACCTCGGATGACTTGATATTGATGGTCTATCCCGGAGCGGATGCCTCATTCGATCTTTATGAGGACGAAGGCGAAGGTTATGCATACGAATCCGGAGCTTACTCGATTACTCGGCTAACATGGCATGACGCCAAGGCCCAACTTCTCGTTCATGAGCGCCAAGGTTCCTTCGATGGAATGAACGAAAGGCGCGAGTTCCGAGTAGCCAATATGGCAGGGGTTGGTTACGGGAGTTACACTGAAGCCCCCTTCCGAGCATCCTGATATTTGGAGCAACCAATTAAACTAACAATGAGCACACCCCAGCGCCCTGCATGGAACATGGATTTCCTCTTCGAGGTGCCGCGCGTTGATGCGGCTCCGGAACATAGCGTTGAAGGCGTGGAGGCGATCTTCTTCGAGGGCGCTCCATGGAGAGGCAAGTCGACCCGTGTCTTTGCGTATTACGGCATCCCGACAACCCAGCCAGGAGAACAAGTTCCCGCCATGGTGCTGGTGCATGGCGGCGGGGGATCGGCCTTTCATCATTGGGTGAAGCTGTGGGTGAGTCGTGGATACGCTGCCATTGCCATGGACACCTGCGGCTGTATCAGCGGCGGCAGGCATGAAAACCACACCCGCCATGCGGATGGCGGTCCCGCCGGTTGGGGCGGATTCAACCAGATTGACGAACCTGCCGAGGATCAATGGAACTTCCATGCCGTCTCGGCAGTCGTCCGAGCTCACTCACTGCTCCGATCATTTCCACAAGTGGATCCCACCAGAGTTGGCATCACGGGAATTTCCTGGGGCGGATATCTCACCTGCATTACGGCCGGCATCGATCGCCGCTTCGCGTTCGCCGCCCCGGTTTATGGCTGTGGATTTCTGGCGGATAATTCGACCTGGCTGGGGGAGTTTGATAAAATGAAGCCCGGCAGCGCGGAACGCTGGAGGCAGTTGTGGGATCCCTCGGTTTACCTGCCGCAAGTGAAGTGCCCCATGCTCTGGGTGAATGGAACGAACGACTTCGCCTTTCCGATGGATTCCTGGCAGAAGTCCTACCGCCTGCCTGGAGGCTCACGGAGCTTGTCACTCCGGGTCCGCATGGAACACGCGCATCTTCCCGGTCAAAATGCCCCAGAGATCCATACTTATGCCGAGGCGCTCTTTCGCAGCAGTAGCCCGCTCGCTCAAATCAGCCGGTGCAGGCGGGAGGGGAGAAATCTTCACGCCAGCTTTGAGAGCTTTGAGCCCATCGCAAAAGCCGAGTTGTGCTACACGACCGACACCGGTGTCTGGGTGGATCGTCACTGGGAGACCCTGCCGGCCGAACTGGATGTTGCCGGTGGCAATGTCTCGGCAGTTCTTCCTGCTGCGACGACCGTCTGTTATCTGAATATCATCGACGCAGAGGATCGTGTGGTGAGCAGCGAACACCTGGTGATCTGATTAATGCTTACTGAGATTATACTTATATAGATACAAATGAAACGACACACACCCTCTTGGCTTGCCAACGCCTTCTTCTATGAAGTCTATCCGCAGAGCTTCCTCGACACCAACGGCGACGGCATCGGCGATCTGCCGGGCGTAATCGCCAAGCTCGATTACATCCGCTCACTCGGATGCGATGCGATCTGGCTGAACCCGTGCTTCGAGTCGCCCTTCGGCGATGCCGGTTATGACATCAGCGATTTCTACAAGGTCGCGCCGCGCTACGGCACCAATGCCGATTTGAAGCAACTCTTCAAAGAAGCCCACAAGCGCGGCATGCGCGTCTGTCTCGACCTCGTGGCAGGGCACACCTCCACCGAGCACCCGTGGTTCAAGGCATCCGCCAAGGCCGACAAGAACGAGTTCACGAACCGCTATGTTTGGACCGACAGCGTCTGGAAAGGGGCCGGGGTTCCGGCAATCTCGGGATTTTCCGAGCGCGATGGAAATTATGTGACCAACTTCTTCCACTTCCAACCGGCGCTCAACTACGGCTTCGCCAAGCCCGATCCAAAGCAACCGTGGCAGCTGCCGGTGAACCACCCGGACTGCCTTGCCACGCGTGAGGAGATGAAAAAAATCATGCGCTACTGGCTCGATGCCGGTGCCGACGGTTTCCGCGTGGACATGGCCTCCTCGCTGGTCAAAGGCGACACAGATTTCAAGGAAACGATGAAACTCTGGGCCGAGATGCGCGACATGTATGAAACCGAGTATCCCGATGCCGTCCTCATTGCCGAGTGGTCGGATCCCATCTGCGCCATCCAGGCCGGATTCCACATCGATTTCCTCATTCACTTCAACGATCCATGCTACACCTCGCTCTTTCGCGGTGAGGAATCGCGCGATCTTTTCGGTTTTTTCCCGGACATTCCGCCGAGCTTTTTCGATCAAAAGGGCAAGGGTGATATCCGTGTGTTTCTCGATTATTACATGAAGCACTACCGCAAGACGCGCGGTGCGGGCCACATTTCGATCCCAACCGGCAACCACGACATCATGCGCCTCGCCGAAGGTCGCACGATGGAAGAACTCAAGGTCGCCTTCACCTTTCTCATGACCATGCCGGGCGTGCCGTATCTTTACAGCGGCGACGAAATCG
>JBILWM010000135.1:0-5658 GCA_044369905.1 Terrimicrobiaceae bacterium
ATGGCGAAATCCGCAGTGGTCGATGAGACCGATGTGGATCGCATCAAGGCCTGCCTGCCTTTCAGCCACTAAAGCGCGCTGAACCAAAATCCCTTCGACTGCCTCGGGGTTTGCCCGGGGATCACGGAGCCGGTGAGTCGGGGGATTTCAACCAAACAAACAACCGCTCCAAGGAGGCTCCGCGCCAAACGCGGAGTTTTATGACATGCCAAGAGCCACAAATGCTCCAGCCAGCCGGGCGCGCCGCAAGCGCGTCGTAGCAGCCTCGAAAGGATATCGCGGCCGCCGTTCCAAACTCTTCCGCTACGCAAAAGATGCGCAGATGAAGGGGAAATACTGGGCCTACCGTGACCGCAAGACCCGCAAGCGCAACTTCCGCGCCCTGTGGATCACCCGTCTCAGCGCCGCAGTCCGCGCCGAAGGTATCACTTACAGCCGTTTCATCGAAGGCCTCAAATCCGCCAACATCTCACTCGACCGCAAAGTCCTATCCGACATTGCGGTTCATGACGAGGCGACCTTCAAGGCGATCGTGGACAAAGTCCGCACCGCCCTCGAAAACAAAAAAGCAGCCTGATCCGTCAAAACCCGTTCGTCGGGAATTGACCACAGAGAACACAGAGGACGGGGCTAATTGCTCCGTATCCTCTGTGATTTCTCTGAATACTCTGATTTTTTTGCAAGCCTAAGCAAACTGACTTGAAGACATGCCAATACCTGATTTTCAGTCACTCATGCGGCCACTCTTGGACTGTGCTAGCGATGGGAAAGAACATGCTCTTCGAGAGGTAATTCAGCGTCTTGTTATCCAGTGCGGGTTGACGGATGTCGAACGCAAACAGCTTTTACCAAGCGGCAGTCAGGAGGTTTTTGTTAATAGGGTGGCTTGGGCAAAGACGCACCTCAAAATGGCCGGTCTTTTAGATTCCCCCAAGCGAGGATATCTCAATATCACACCATTAGGTCTAAATGTTCTGACAGAGTTTCCTGAGCGAATTGACCTGAAGGTGTTACGGCAGCAACCAGGCTATCTCGAAGCGCGAGGCGGAACGAAAAGCGAAACTCAGAATAAGACCTCCTCTCAAGAGGTTGAGGCCTCCCAAACTCCGGAAGAGCAAATTGAACTCGCATCCCTCGCTCTCAGAAACAGCCTGGGGGGAGAGATTCTCTCGAGACTACGCGCTTCGTCGCCTTCATTTTTTGAAACCCTTGTTGTTGAGTTACTGGTTGCCATGGGCTACGGCGGGACTCGCAAGGATGCTGGGCAAGCCATTGGTCGCAGTGGGGACGAGGGGATTGATGGAATTATCAAAGAAGATCGCCTGGGCTTGGATACTATCTATATCCAAGCAAAAAGATGGCTTCAAACCGTCGGTCGGCCGGAAATTCAAAAATTCGCTGGGGCGCTTCAGGGTTTCCGAGCCAAGAAGGGCATATTTATAACAACCTCCGATTTTTCGCGCGAGGCCGTTGAATATGCCTCCCGAATTGAGAGCAGAATTGTTCTCATCGATGGTGAAATGCTTTGGAACCTTATGATCGATTTTGGAATCGGAGTGTCAAAAACAGCCACCTATGAAATCAAAAAAATCGACAATGACTACTTTGACGAAGAGAACGCCTAACTTCCAATGACACCTCCACTCGCTTTCTCCTCCTCCGTGCTCTCTGTGTCCTCGGTGGTCAAACCTCTTTCCCATGCAACAGCAAGTTGATGCCCTTCGCAGCGAAGCCCTTGAGCTTATCGCTTCGGCCCATGATGCCGCTTCTCTCGAAGCGGCCCGTTTGAAATACCTTGGCAAGAGTGGTGCCATCACCGCGCTCAGCGAGGGCATGCGCAATGTGCCGAAGGAGGAGCGGCCCGTCATCGGGAAACTTCTCAATGACCTGCGTGCTGCGGTCACAGCCTCTTTGGAAGACTCTCAAAAGCGCCTCCTTGAAGCCGCCGACCTCGCCGCCTTTTCATCGCTCGATCTCTCGCTGCCTGGCACATTTCCTTCGCCAGGCACCTTGCATCCGCTCACGCAACTCATGGACCGGGCCGTGCGGTGTTTCCGCCGCATGGGGTTTGCGATTGCCGATGGACCCGACATCGAGACCGAGTGGCATTGTTTTGATGCGCTCAACACGCCGCCGGACCATCCCGCGCGCAACGAGCAGGACACCTTTTACCTTCCCGATGGCCGCCTCTTGCGCTCGCACACCTCGAGCGTGCAGATCCGCGTCATGGAAACAACGCCGCCGCCGGTGCGCATCATTGCTCCCGGTTCCGCCTACCGCCGCGATGAAGTGGATGCCACGCACCTCGCACAGTTCACGCAAATGGAGGGCCTCTATGTTGCCGAAAAGGTCAGCCTCGCCGATCTCAAGGGAACGCTGGAGTTTTTCTTCCGCGAGCTTTTCGGGGCGGGCACAGACATTCAATTCCGTCCGCATTTCTTTCCATTCACCGAGCCCAGTTACGAGATCGACATCCGCACCGAGGCTCTCGGTGGCGAATGGATGGAACTCGCCGGCTGCGGCATGGTCGATCCGGCCGTCTTCGAGGCCATCTGCGAGCGCCGTGGCGACCGGGTTTACGATCCTGAAAAGGTCAGCGGCTTTGCCTTTGGCTTCGGCCTCGAGCGCCTTGCCATGAACCTCTCGCGCATTCCCGACATCCGTATGCTTGTCGAAAACGATCTGCGCTTCCTGAAACAATTTTAATCCTGTCGTGAAAATTTCCATCAACTGGCTGCGTGATTATGTGGATTGCCAACTTCCGGCGTCCGAATTGGAAAACCTCCTGCGCCGCGCGGGGCTTGAAGTCGCAGGCATCGACCAGCGCGGTGCCGCGATCGACCATGTCGTCGCCGCCGAGATTCTTGAGTCCACCCAACACCCGAATGCCGATCGCCTGAGCGTTTGCAAAGTGAACGACGGCTCGCCCGAACCTTGCCAGATCGTCTGCGGTGCCAAAAACTACAAAGTCGGCGACAAGGTTCCACTGGCCCTTCCCGGTGCCGTGCTTCCGGGGGATTTCAAAATCAAGACCGGCAAGCTGCGGGGAGTCGAGAGCGAGGGCATGATGTGCAGCGCGAAGGAACTCCGCCTCGCGGAGGACTCCGAGGGGCTTCTCATCCTGCCGCCTGAGACAACCCCGGGCACACCGATCAAAGACCTCTTTCCCGCCGAGACCATTCTGGAACTCGAGATCACCCCGAATCGTTCCGACTGGCTCAGCCACCTCGGTGTCGCGCGCGAGATCGGAGTTTTCACCGGTTTGCCCGTTAAAGCGCCGCAGCCTGCTCTTCCATCCACTGCCAGTGCTGAGGGGCAGGTGCGTATCGAAGGTGAGGGATGCGATCTCTACACGCTGCGCCGCATCTCCGGCGTGAAGGTCGGCCCCAGCCCGCAATGGCTGCGCGACCGCCTTGCGGCCGTGGGGCTTCGTTCGGTGAACAATGTGGTCGATGTCACCAATTTTGTTCTCTTCGAGCTTGGACAACCGCTGCACGCCTTCGATGCCTCAAAAATTTCTGGCCCGTTGCAAGTGCGCGCTTCGTCCGAAGGCGAAGCCTTCCGTGCCCTCGATGGCCGTGAATACAAGCTGCCGACCGGTTCACTGGTCATCGCCGACGACAATGGCCCCGCCGCTCTTGCAGGTGTTATGGGTGGCGAGGGGAGTGGTGTCACGGAGTCCACCACCGACATTCTTTTGGAGAGCGCCGTTTTCGACCCTTCCCGCGTGCGCCGCGCCTCGCGTGCGCTCGGGCTTTTCAGTGACTCCAGCTATCGCTTCGAGCGCGGTGTGAATCCAGAGTGTGTCGCAATCGCATCCGCCCGTGCGGTGGAGTTGATTCTTCAAGTTGCCGGAGGCACGGCCGATCCGGCCCTTCTTGTTTCCGGCAAATGTCCCGAACGCGGCAAGGTTTCCCTGCGCCATGCCCGCGTGCGCAACCTCTTGGGCGTTTCGCTTACGAATGCCGAAATCGAATCCGCCCTCGCCCGCGTCGGTTTGGAAAAACTCGCCGCCGGTGACGAAACCCGCTGGAGCATTCCCGGATACCGCCGCGAACTCCGCCGCGAGGCCGACCTCATCGAGGAAATCGCCCGCGTCGTGGGAATCGAAAAAATTCCATCTCTCGCTCAAGGCCCTTTCGCTGCAAGCTCGGATGCCGATGCCGCCTACGATTTCGCGATGAACCTCCGCCGCAGTCTTGCTGGCATGGGCTTCCACGAGGCCCGCACCAGCACGCTCGTTTCCGCTGCCGATGTCTCGCATTTCGGCGAAGCTGTGGCTCTCAAAAATCCCTTCGGCGATGACCAGTCGCAACTCCGGAACAGCCTCGTTCCTGGACTACTCTCGGCCCTCCGCCGGAATCTCGATCAAGGCGCGAAATCCATCGCCCTCTTTGAATGCGGCCGCGTGTTCCACCCCGCTGGCGAGGGACAACGCCTCGCCATTGTGCTCACCGGCGAACGCCACGAATCCAGTTGGCGCGGCGGGACGGAGCGCTCGTGGGATGTCTTTGACCTCACCGGCGCCGTGCGCCAAGTCGCATCCCTGCGCGAACAGGATATCGTTCCCACACCGTCTCCAGTGGCCCCTTTTGGAGCCTGTGCGGATGTTTTTTTGAATGGCAAAAAAATCGGCGTCGTTGGTCAACTGACCCCCGCCGTGGCGCGTGAAATCGGAGCCTCCACTCCGCTCCTCTGTGCCGAGTTCGACCTCGACCTCTGGCGCGCGGCGGTCTCCACGAAGACCCAAGTCGCAGCTCTTGCGAAGTTTCCCGGCTCCACGCGCGACATCGCGTTCGTGGCACCTCTCGACCTAGCCTTTGGCAAGGTCCGTTCGCTCATCGAGTCTCTCAAGGAACCCCTCCTCGAATCCATCCGCCTCTTCGATCTCTTCACCGATCCCAAGGGTGAAAAAATCCCGTCCGACAAAAAATCGATGGCCATTTCCTTGACTTTCCGCAGCCCCGAGAGAACCCTCACTGCAGAGGAAATTCAAGCCGCTGCGGACCGCATCAAAGCGGCCCTGCGAGACACTCTGAGCGTGAATTTCCGAGAATAGATCTTTCCAAAAACAGGAACAAAATTTTCGCGGCTCCGGCCGCAACAAATTTGCCCTTCTGTGTTCGCGATTAAACGGAGCGAAGTCCCGGACCTATGTTGAATAAAATCCCGGAGGCTTGGCACCCGGCGAGATGACAGGCCTTCATTGGAAGTCTGATTGCCGGTAACGCGGTCATCCACCCTATCATTAGGGAACGGGAACTGCTCCGGAACGGCACGAGGAGGGCAATTTTTTTTGGCTTTGTAACCAGAAACGGCGTCTTCGCGCCTGAAGCTTGGGACTCCGACGGCGCGGCGTCCCTACCAAAAATTGACGAGGTGCTACCGCACCGCTGCTTGCGCGGTAGCGCGATCGTTTGCCCGTGGTAGGGAAGGCGCGCCGTCGCCGTCCGACTTGCGCGGCGAGAGTCGCCTTTGCATCCAGCAACGGCGCTGCGCGCCTGAAGTTTGGGACTCCGGCGGCGCGGCGTCCCTAGTGTGCCCGGCATGGGCATGAACAAGTCAGGAAAAAAAACCTAGAAACAATGACCGGAAGCAGTGACAGCAACCGTAGCGAAAGCCAAGGCGGGTTCCGCGAGGAATTCAGCACGAAAGAAG
>JBILWM010000059.1:0-18466 GCA_044369905.1 Terrimicrobiaceae bacterium
GAGCCAGCGCACTTTTTCCTCACCTACTTCACGTCCCTGAACTTTGATCGGCCATTGCATGGCCCCTCTTTGCTCTCAAATCGGATTGTAGTCCAGCTTTTTTTGCAACTATCGGAGATGCGCCCCTCCAACCGCCTTTGAAACACGCCGCACCGGCATGACAACCGACGGCGCGGGATTCGAGGAAACAGAAATCGAGGGATTTATCGACTACGGATCACCAATCCGCGCAGCGGCGCCGATCTACAACGAGAAGGGCGAAGTAATCGGCACCACAATCCAAGAACACCCCAACCCCATCCTGCAACCGGTGTTCAGAACCATCCGCAAGGAGTAGTTGCATTTCTCAATCAACCGCGAAGCGGCGTCTCTACTGGATACAAAGGCGGCGTTGCCGCACAAGTCGGACCCCGGCGGCGCGGGTTCCCTACCTTACAAGACAACCGCGCTGACGCGCGGCAGCGCGCTTCGCGAATCTGGGAGGGTTCATCGTCTCGCATGACCCATTTTTCAGCCGCGAAGCGGCGTGAGGAGGCGTGGTTCGGGCGATTTTTGAACAGGTGGTGCCTGTGAGTGATTACGCACCTTCCGTGTTTGATATTTGGGCCATGCCGGAGGATGGCCCTCCCAATGGATCAACCCTGTCCGTAGGTCGCGGTGGGGCCGTGTTTTCTCAGGAAGTGACGCTCGGAGAGGGCCAGTGAGGGAGGTTTCGCAGAGGGATCGAGTGTGAGGGCGTGAAAGGCCATGTCGGCGACGATTTCGAGGGCGAGGGCGTTTTCGACGGCTTTGGCACCCGATGGACCCCATGCAAACGGGCCGTGGTTGCGCACCAGAACGGCGGGGATTTCCACGGGATCGAGTTCCTCGAAGCGCTCGACGATGACATTTCCGGTTTCCCATTCGTAGGCGTCGGAAATCTCGGAGGCCGTGAGGGCGCGGGTCACGGGCACCTCGCCGCGAAAGTAGTCGGCATGCGTGGTGCCGAGCAGCGGGATGCCGCGCGCCGCTTGGGCGAAGGCGACCGCTTTGCGCGAGTGGGTGTGGACGACCGAACGGATGCCAGGAAAACCGAGAAAGAGCCTGCGGTGAGTCGGAGTGTCGGACGAGGGATTGAGCGTTCTCTCGACCACGCGGCCTTCAAAATCAACGATGACCATGTCCTCGGACTTCAGTGCCGAGTAGGCAACGCCGCTGGGCTTGATGGCAAAAACTCCGGCCTCGCGGTCGCAGACGCTCACATTGCCGAAGGTCAGATCGACAAGACCTGAGGCGGGCAACGCGGCATTGGCGGCGCGGCATTCCTCGCGGATCGCTTCGTAACGGCTCAAGCGACGAATCCTCCGGCAATGTGGTGATAAACCTCGTTGGCACGGAGTTCCTGACGGAAGGCTCCCTCTTCGGTTTTGTCTCCAATGACGACGCACTCGATACCGGCGATGGTGGCGAAGTCTTCCAAGTGCTCGCGCGTAACAGTGTAGCTGAAGCCCGTGTGGTGCGCGCCTCCCGCATGAATCCAGGATTCGCAGGCGGTGGCAAAATCGGGTCGGCATTTCCAGACGGCACGGGCCACAGGAAGCTTTGGTAAAGCATGCGGCGGTTGGATGGCATCGACTTCGTTGACCAAAAGGCGGAAGCGGTTGCCGAGATCGATGAGCGAGGCGTTCAACGCAGCGCCAGCGGGAGCATCGAACACGAGACGAACGGGATCCTCCTTGCCGCCGATACCCAGCGGGTGGATCTCGCACGAGGGCTTGGACTGGGCGATGGATGGGCAAATTTCCAGCATGTGGGAGCCAAGGACGAGGTGTTTGTTCGGTTCCAGATGGTAGGTGTAGTCCTCCATGAATGAGGTCCGTCCACCGAGACCGGAGGCGATGACCTTCATGGCGCGGAGCAGGGCGGCTGTTTTCCAATCCCCTTCGGCGCCGAAGCCGTAGCCCTCGGCCATGAGGCGCTGGACGGCGATTCCTGGGAGTTGTTTGAGCCCATGCAAATCCTCGAAGGTGGTGGTGAATCCCTTGAATCCCCCTTGCTTCAGAAACGCCCGCAAGGCGGCCTCGATGCGCGCGGATTCACGCAGGGAGGCGTGGCGCTCGCCACCCTTGGCAAGCGCTGGCGCCAATTGGTAACTGGCGGCGTATTCATCGCAGAGTGCGTTGATTTCGGAGTCAGTAATGCCCGCTTGGATCGCCACGAGATCGCCGATTCCATAGCCATTCACTGAGAAACCGAATTTCATTTCGGCCGAAACCTTGTCGCCTTCCGTGACGGCGACCTGGCGCATGTTGTCACCGAGGCGGGCAAACTTGGCACCTTGCCAATCGTGCCATGCGCGGGCGGCGCGAACCCATGCGCTGATGCGGGAGATGACTGATTCGCTTTGCCAGTGCCCTGCGACGACCTTTCGTGCGAGACGCATGCGCGTGTGGAGGAAACCCGCCTCACGGTCGCCATGGGCCGCTTGGTTCAGGTTCATGAAGTCCATGTCGATCTCCCCCCAAGGCAGATCGCGGTTGAACTGGGTGTGCAAATGCAGGAATGGCTTCCGAAGCGCGGAGAGGCCGCCGATCCACATTTTCGCGGGAGAAAATGTGTGCATCCACAGAATCAGCCCTGCGCACTCGGGATTGGCATTGGCCTCAAGAATGGTCGCGCGGATGGCGTCGGGGGTGGTGAGGACCGGCTTGAAAACAACTGGCAGCGGGAGTTTTTCGCCGAGGCCGCCAGCGATCGCCTGCGAGTTGGCAGCGACTTGCTTGAGGGTTTCGGGGCCGTAGAGGTGTTGACTGCCCGTGAGGAACCAGATTTCAGATGTTTTCATTTTTGGGATTTGGATTTGATGATGAGGAGTTCTTTCATGACGCCAGACAGATCGGCCTTGCGGTTCACGCCTCCGAAGGCGTCGTGAAGATTTTGATAGAGTGCAAAGAGGCGGTCGTAGGTTTTGCGGGCTGCCGCGCGGGGCTTGTATTCGATGTCCTTGAGCGAGGTCATCGCCTTCTGGGCGGCCGGGAAATCCTTGAAAACCCCCGCCAACACGGCAGCCGAGACCGCCGAACCCAAGGCGCAGGCCTGCGAGGAGCCCGCCACCAACATCGTGCGGCCGGTGACATCGGCGTAGATTTGCATGAGGAGTGGATTTTTTTCCGCAATGCCGCCGGCGCAAACGATGCGTTTCACGGGCACGCCGTAGGATTCGATCCGCTCAATGATCGTTCGCGCGCCGAATGCCGTGGCCTCGATGAGCGCGCGGTAGATTTCCGCCTTGGTGGTGTGAAGCGTGGTTCCCAAAAGCAAACCGCTGAGCATCGGATCGACGAGAACCGTGCGGTTGCCATTGTTCCAATCCAGCGCCAGCAGACCACTGCCGCCGGGTTGGAGAGTGGCAGCCTCCTTGGCCAGGCTTGCGTAGAGGGCGGCGTCCCCCTCGCAGACGGATTCGATCCACCATTTGAAAATATCGCCCACGGCGGACTGTCCCGCCTCGATGCCAAAGAAGCCGGGCAGGATGGCGCCCTTAACGATGCCGCAGATGCCCGGGATGTCTTTGACCTTCTTGGTTGCCGGAACAACAGCGCAGTCGCAGGTCGATGTGCCGATCACCTTCACCAATGTGCCTTCGCTGATACCGCTGCCGATGGCGCCGTAGTGCACATCCATTTCGCCAATGGCCACCGGAATCCCGGCGGGCAGGCCGAGCTTTTTCGCCCATGCCAGCGAGAGTGTGCCGGCGGCGGTGTTGGCATCATGGGCCTCTTCGTAGAGACGATCCCGAAGCTCCGCGAGTTTGGGACTGAGCAGGGACAGAAACTTTTTATCGGGCAAACCACCCCACTCATCGCAATAAAGCGCCTTGTGGCCGGCGGCGCAGATGCCACGCTTGATTTGCTTCGGATCCTCGATCCCGCAGAGCACCGAGGGAATCCAGTCGCACATCTCAACCCACGAGTAAGCGGCTTGGAAAACATCAGGCGCCGTTTTCAGGCAGTGCCAGATTTTGCTCCAAAACCACTCGGAGGAGTAAGTATTCCCGCACTTGGCGATGTATTCGGGACGGTGCTTCGCGGCGAGTTCCGTGATGCGCGCGGCCTCCTGCCAAGAAGTATGGTCCTTCCAAAGCCAGCATTGCGCGGCGGGATTTTTCTTCCACTTCGGCAAGGATGCGAGGGCGCGGTTGGCGGAATCCACGGGAATCGGACTCGAGCCGGTCGTGTCCACACCGAGTCCAATAATCGTTGCAGGCGTGAAGGCCTTGTTTTTCTTCGCGGCGACGGCCAGAGCGCCTTTCACGCAAAGCTCAAGCCCCAGGAGATAATCCGGAGGATGCTGCCTCGCGAGGTGGTGGTCCTTGGGGTCAATGAGCACCCCGTCTTTTCCTGAGGGATAACCGGCAACAAAGCTGCCGAGTTCCTCACCATTATCACAACGCACGACAAGCGCGCGAACCGAATTTGTGCCGTAGTCTATGCCAAGGGAACATTTCATTGGGCCAGTCCATTCAACGACATGCTTATTGTAAACGCGGAATTTACATGACAGTAATGTTGGCCACATGAAACCCGTCTCGATGCAGGATCTGGCGACCGCCTGTGGGGTTTCCAAGAATACCGTCTCTCAGGCCCTGCGAAACAGCCCGCAGATTTCTGAAGCCACACGCCAAAGAATCGCTGACGCCGCGAAGAGCATGGGCTACCAAAAAAATGCTGTCGTAGCGGAATTGATGGCCCGGCTTCATGCGGGAGGCAACCAGCGGTTTCAGTGCACACTGGCCTTGATCAACGCAAACCGAGACAAAATGGCTTTCAAGCGGCATCCCACGATTCCGGTCTATGTGCGCGGATGCCGCGACCGCGCGACTGAACTCGGCTACAAATTGGATGAATTTTGGATTCATGAACCCGATCTGAGCGGCGAACGCCTGTGCCAGATTTTTCGAGGACGAGGCATTCCGGGTGGCATTCTGGTCGGCTTGATGGATGAGAACCGGCTGCCAGAGTCTTTTCAACCTGTGGCAAGAGAGTTCCCCTTGGTCGTCACCGGAGTCCGAACACGCGAGCCCAGCCTGTCATTTGCCTGCGTGGATCATCACATGGTCGCATTGCGGGCCTTTGAAAAAGTGCTCGAACTCGGATGCAAGCGGCCCGGCCTTGTGCTGGACGCAAAGATCGACGCCTTGGTTGAGCACCGCTTCAGCGCCGGCTACGAAGTCGGGCCGCGGCGCCTGCCTGCATCGCGGCGATTGAAGCCTTTCTTCCAAGTCAGCGAAGCACGAGAGGACAAATCCCTATTCCACCGCTGGCTGAAGCAAGAGCGCCCGGATGCGATTTTCAGCCTTTACCACGAGATCGGAGATTGGGTGGAGGCCTGTGCCCTGCGCGTGCCCGACGATGTTCTCATGGTCCAATACGAGTGGCGTTCCGGCAGCCCACATTGGCCAGGTATGA
The DNA here is from genome assembly GCA_044369905.1 of Terrimicrobiaceae bacterium. Taxonomy (GTDB): domain Bacteria; phylum Verrucomicrobiota; class Verrucomicrobiia; order Chthoniobacterales; family Terrimicrobiaceae; genus UBA967. Next base: position 5,448 of record JBILWM010000059.1, read on the forward strand.
ACCAACACAACGAACAGGCAGGCCAGGCCGCAGTGGACATGCTGATCGGAATGCTCCACCGCAGCGAAAAAGGCCCACCGCCTTTTCCCCAGGCGACGCTCATCGATCCCACATGGACTGCGAAATGATTTTTTAGGGTGGAGTCGCGCGCGACAGCGCGATTCGAAAACCATGGGAGGGTTCATCCTTTGCCTTGCGAGCACCCTGCTCGCTGCGCCCTTTGGGCCATCTGCAATGTGCTTCCTCTACCACGCCCGTGGCTTCGGTTGGCATGACTCATTCTTCAGCCGCGAAGCGCGTTCAGAGGAGAGGTTCAAGCGGCATTCGGACATGGAGGTGTCTAACAGCGATTCGGCAGCTTCAGAGAGGATATTTGGGCGAAGCCGGAGGTTGGCCCTCCCGGTGTCAGCGCCCATCGCGTCATTTTTAGCTTCAGAACCACCGAAGGCGGGCGGGGCGTTTTTCGTTTATTTAAAAAAACAATTTATTGCTATATTGTTTACCTTGAGAAACAATATCTTCATGTCTGAGGCCGCCAAAGCAATCGTCGGGGAGTGGTTAGAGCAGTTTTCGTTGCCGGAACTGGTGATCCGGGATGCCGAGCATCCCGACATCTCGAAGTTATCAGAAATCGTTGCTGTGGTAGGTCCCAGGCGCTCGGGGAAGACATTTTTCTTTTTCCAACTGATTCGCGAGTTGACCGAAAAACACGCCGTGCCGAGGGATCGGATTTTGTTTGTGGATTTTGAGGATTACCGGATGGCTTATTTGGGCGAGGATCCGGCCGGCGAGTTGCTTTCGGCCTTTGAGCAACTGGCAGGGCACGCGCCAGAGTATCTTTTTTTGGATGAGGTGCAGCAGTTGCCAAATTGGAGCCGCGTGGTTCGCACGCTGCACAATCGGCGGGCCTTTAAAATCCTGATCAGCGGCAGCAATTCGGAGTTGCTGAGTCGGGAGGTATCCACCGAGTTGCGCGGACGCTGTCTGGAGGTGGCGATGTTTCCATTTTCCTTTTCGGAATTTCTACGCTTCAAAGGGATCGATGTGAACCTAAGCATGATTCACACATCAGCCAAGGGGCGTATTCTCGCGGCCTTTGAAGACTATTTGAGCAGAGGCGGATTTCCCGGCGTGGCAGCGTGTGATTCCGCGATGGAACGGCGGCGAATGTTGCAGGGATACTACCAGACGACCTACTACAAGGACATCTTGGAGCGCTATGATATTCGGGCCAAGGAGACGCTGTCCTCCATGATGCGGAATGCGGTGGATCAAGCCGGTGAGATGTTTTCCATCTCGGCTTTCACAAAGACACTCACGCAGCGCGGCATCGAGTGCAGCAAGCGCACGGTGGCAAATTACCTCAAGTATCTCGAGGAGGCGTTGTTTGTGATCCTGACGGAAAAGTTCGCCTACTCGCAGCGCCAACGGACGGCAAATCAAGTGAAGTGCTATCTCTTCGACACAGGCTTCAAACAACTGGCGGTGAATTTTTCGCCCAACAAAGGCAAGTTGCTTGAGAACCTTGTCGCTATAGAACTGAAACGGCGCGGGAAGGGATTTTTTTACTTTCGAGGCCGGGGAGAGTGCAACTTCATCGTGATGGACGGCGAGCGCCCAGAATCAGCAATTCAGGTGTGCTGGGAAATCCACGAAAGGAACCGTCAAAGGGAAACGGGAGGTTTGCGCGAGGCGCTGAAAGAATTGAATTTGAGCGAGGGGTTGATCCTGAGCCATGAGGGCGGCAAGGAGGTCGATGGAATCCCGCAAGCACCCGTATGGCGCTGGCTGTTGGGATTTGAGTGAGACAATTCCCGCAGATCCGTGCATTTTTGGTTTCAAGAACGCCCTGCGGCGGCAATAATGCCGCGCTCACCGGTCTTTCATTCTGTGAATATTCTTCCACTGCTCATTTCAGGAACAGCCTTGGCGATGGCCTTGATGGTTGTCGTTTGGTTTTTTGCGCGACGGATGAACAACGCTGGGATTGTGGACATCTGGTGGTCGTTTGGATTCACACCCGTGGCCCTTTTTTACGGCATCTTTGGCAGCGGGCATATGATTCGGAACGCGCTGATTTCGGCGATGGTTTTCGCCTGGAGTTTCCGACTTGGGATGCATCTCTACAAACGCGTCATGTCGCACCATCCGGAGGAGGACCCACGCTATACGGCGCTGCGCACGCAATTTCCCAAGCACACTTGGCTGATGTTTTTTGGTTTTTTCCAATTGCAGGCTGTTCTCATCGGGGTCCTGAGCATTCCTATCGCGCTGGCCTGCGCGAATCCGTCTCCGGGCATTGGATTCTTTGAGGTGGCGGGAGTCATTCTCTGGCTCGTCGCGATCGGCGGAGAGTCCATCGCCGACATGCAGCTCAAACTTTTCAAGGCGCAACCGGCATTGAAAGGCCGCGTGTGCGATATCGGGCTTTGGAAATATTCGCGCCATCCGAATTATTTTTTCGAGTGGATGGTCTGGATCGCCTATTTCGTCTTCGCGCTTGGCTCGCCCTGGGCCTGGGTTGGCATCGCCAGTCCGCTGTTAATGCTCTATTTTCTCACCTGCGTGACCGGCATACCGCCTGCGGAGGCGCGTTCGCTTGCCACGCGTGGGGACGCCTACCGCGCCTACCAAGGACGCACCAGCCCATTCATCCCCTGGATTCCTAAAAAACCATGATCTCCATCGACGACCTTCTCGCCCGAAATCTCCTGCCGGATGCAGCCATTCGCATCGGCATTCGCAACCTCCTGGCCAAAAAGCTCCGCGAAGAAACAAAGCCCGACGCCATCGCGCAGAGCGAGGCCCTGAGTGCCTTCATCGAAGAACTGAAGCGCAGCCCGATCGCCATCAAGACCGAGGCGGCCAATGAGCAGCACTACGAGGTGCCAACCGATTTTTTCAAACTCGTCCTCGGTCCCCGCATGAAATACAGCTCCGGCTACTGGCCGCGCGAGGACACGACTTTTGCCGAATCCGAGGAGGCCATGCTCGCCCTCAGCTGCGAGCGCGCCCAACTCAGCGATGGACAGGATGTGCTGGAACTCGGCTGCGGCTGGGGAAGCCTCACCCTCTGGATGGCGGAAAAATACCCGAACTCCCGCATCACAGGCGTTTCCAACTCCTCCACTCAAAAAGCCCACATCGACGCCGAAGCAGCGCGGCGGGGATTCAAAAATGTGCGCATCCTCACAGCGGACATGAATGATTTCGAAGCTGGTGACACCTCGTTCGACCGCGTGGTTTCCGTCGAGATGTTCGAGCACATGAAGAACTACCAGCTCCTCATGGCAAAAGTCGCACGCTGGCTGCGGCCGGGCGGGAAGCTCTTCGTTCACATCTTCACCCACCGCGAGTTTGCCTATCACTTCGAAGGCAAGGACCCGTCGGACTGGATCACGCGCTACTTTTTCGAGGGCGGCACCATGCCCTCGGATGACCTCCTGCTCTATTTCCAGGATGATCTCGCCATTCGAGGCCACTGGCGTGTGAGCGGCACCCACTATCAAAGAACCTCGGAGGCCTGGCTGGAAAAAATGGATGCCAACGAGGCCGTCATCACTCCCATTCTTGAGTCCACCTACGGCAAGGAAAACACCGCCAAGTGGCGCGCCTACTGGCGGGTCTTCTTCCTCTCATGCGCCGAGCTCTGGGGCTACAGCGGCGGCAACGAGTGGCTCGTGAGCCACTATCTTTTCGAGAGAAAGCGCTGACCTCTCAAGCGGCGCCCAACGCGGCAAGAGCCTCGTTCAGCGTGGCGGAATTCGAGATGGAGATGACGGGTGTTCCTTTACGGATGCGTCCCACGAGGCCGGCGAGCACGCCGCCGGGTCCGAGTTCGATGAATTGCTCGATGTGCAGGTGGTCGATGAGATACTCGACGCTTTGGGACCAGCATACGCTGCCTGTGACTTGATCGGCCAAGGTGCGGCGGATCGTTTCGGCATCGCCCACGCTGACGGCGTCCACATTGCAGACGACCGGGACGCGAGGGACATTCATGGGCGTTTCGGTTAGGGCGGCGGAAAGCGTCTGGTAGGCAGGCTCCATGAGGCGGGAGTGGAAGGCACCGGCGACCGTGAGTTCGACCGCTTTTCTGGCGCTGTATTCTTTGGCCAGGGAGACAGCGACGACGATTTTGGAGGATTCGCCCGAGAGAACAATTTGACCCGGGGCGTTGATGTTTGCTACATCCACATCAGCCACTGCGGCGAGCTCGCGCACACGGTCCTCCTCGCCACCGATGATTGCCGCCATACCGCCCTCCGAGGCCTCGCAAGCTTCCTGCATGGCGCGGGCGCGCTTGTCCACGAGACGGAGTCCGGTTTCAAAGTCGAAAGTCCCAGCGGCCGCATGTGCGGTGAATTCCCCGAGCGAGAGGCCGGCGGTGGCCTGAAAATCGAGGAAGGGGCATTTTTCCTTCAGCACCGCCAGGCAGGCGAGCCCGTGGACATAGAGCGCGGGCTGGCAGACGGAGGTTTTGGTGAGCTCCTCGGCAGGCCCCTCAAAGGCGATTTGGCTGAGCGAGTAGCCAAGGATCGAATCCGCGCGGCGGAAGAGATCGGCGGCTGAGGGATACTCCGCGGCAAGGTCTTTGCCCATGCCGACGGTCTGGGCGCCTTGGCCGGAGAAAAAAAGTGCTGTTTTTTTCATAGGTGGATGGAGGAGTGAAATCGGGGAATCAGTGCCAGAGGGTGTGCACGATGTTATAGGCTAGCGGAATGCCAATGAGAAGGTTGAAGGGAAAGGTGACTCCGAGTGCCAGGCCGACATAGACGCTGGGATTCGCAGCGGGAAGTGCGGCGCGGAATGCGGCTGGAACAGCAATGTAGGACCCACTGGCACACAAGATCGCAAAGAGAAAGGCATCACCCTCTTGAAACCGGCAGAAGTAGGCGATCAGGAGCGCGCAAGCTCCCGAGATGATGGGAAAAGCGAGCGCGAAGATGACCGAAAAAATTCCGCCCGCGCGCAGATCCGCTATGCGCCGCGCAGCCACGAGCCCTAGGTCCAAAAGAAAAAAACAGAGCAAACCCGGGAAAAGCTGGCTCACAAAGGGCTGGAGCGCCTTGGTGCCTGATGCGGGAGTGACCATTCCTGCCAGCAGGCTGCCGATGAGGATGAGAACGGATTTGTTTGCGAAGCACTCGTGAAGAACACTCGCATAGGATAGTCGATTTTTACCGCCGTTGGTGTCGTTCCATCTCGCCAGCACAAGACCGATCAAAATCGCCGGGCTTTCCATCAAAGCCAGGGCCGCCACCATGTAGCCACCGAAGGGAATGTGGTGCGCATCGAGGTAGGATGCCGCAGTCATGAAGGTGACAGCGCTCACCGATCCGTAGGTCGCAGCTAGGGCCGCCGAGTCGGGCACACTGAACTTCCTTCTAACGATTGGATAAACAAGCAGCGGAATGACGAATGAAGCCAATGTGGCTATGATCAAAGGCAACAGAACCTCCATCGTCAGCGGGGTCTTTTGCAGCTCATTTCCACCCTTAAACCCAAGCGCAAAAAGTAAATATAAAGAAAGAACTTTAAGAAACGACTCGGGAATCTCCAAGTCGGACTTCACAATCACGGCAAGTATGCCAATGAGAAAAAAAAGGATGGCCGGTTGTAAGAGGTATTCCAGTGGACTCATGTGCAGCGCAAAAACTAAATAGGAATTTGATTTTGGGAAGACCGAAGATCAGTTTCCAAGGAAACCAAATGAAAACACTCCTTGCTATCGCCACCATCGCACTCGCGGGCTGCGGAACCCTGCCAAAACAAGCCCCGCTCCGGACCGTCGACCATGTGAATCTCAACCGGTTCATGGGCGACTGGTATGTCATCGGCACCATCCCTTGGTTCGTCGAAAAAAACAATGTGGGGACGATGGATATCTACAGCCTGCGCCCCGACGGAAAAATCGACATCCGCTACGCGTTCCACAAGAAATCCCTCGACGCCCCGCTTCAGGAAATGAAGGCCACTGGAACTGTGGTGAACACCAAAACCAACGCCGAGTGGGCAGTCCAATTCCTCTGGCCCTTCAAGGCTCCCTTCCTCGTCATCGATCTCTCGCCGGATTACCGCCACACCACCATCGGCTATCCCGACCGCAGCCTCATCTGGATCATGAGCCGCGAGCCGGTGATGTCGGAAAAAGACTACGCCGCCGCACTTGAAACAGCCCGTGCGCAAGGCTACGACATCTCGCGCATCGTGAAGGTGCCACAAAAAGCCCAACCCAAACCATGACCACTTACATTTACGAAACCATCCCGGCAGACAACTCAACCGAGCCAAAGGTCTTCGAGTTCCAGCAACGGATGACCGACAAGCCACTCACCCAACATCCCGAAACCGGCGAGCCCGTGCGTCGCATCATCAGTGGCGGCCTCGGCTTCATGCAGAAAGGCAAGGCATCCCCTGCCCCGTCATCCTGCGGCACCGGTTGCGGTTGCCATTGAACGGCGCCTAAAGCGGATTCAAGCTCCAAGAGACTTCGCCGTTTTCGAAAACCTCAAGCCACGCCCAGCTTGGAGGGGCGTTCATACCGTGGAGTTGAAGGTTTTCTCGAACTCCCTGACGAGGCCGATGATTTCATCGAAGGGTGGGGCCTCACCGAAGAACATGGGGCCGCGCATGGCCTCGTAGTCCGTTTTCCAGTTCAGAAAATGGGTGGCGGGCGGAACGAGCCTGAAGCTGCCGGGTTTATGTGTGGAGTAGTCAACCCAGGCATAACGGAAAAAGATTTCACGGTGCTCGGCGACACGAGCGAAGAGCGCCTTGTCGGCCATGGCGCTTTCACCTAAGCCCGCGCGGAGCAGGCACCAGAGGTCGTAGTAATGCCGTGCCATGCGGATTTTTCGCGGTTTGTCAGGAGGGCGGAAAGTTTCTTCGTGCAGCAGGCAGGCTTTTTCCCAGAAGGTGCGTTCAGCGGCAAGGACGCGGATAGGGAAAGATTCTTCCGGCAGCAACTGCGGGAAGCGCGCTGCGAGATAAGGCTGGATGGGGCGATTCAAATGAGGCCAGTCATCCGAGCGGGCACCGAGTTCGATTTTTACGACGGGCTTGATGTAGCCCGCCTCGTTTGCAAATGCGGAGGGATAATGAAGCAAGAGGCACTGGCCGTCCGGCATGTCGGGATCGACCTCCAACCTCCAGCCAACGGGGCCAATCTGTTCTGCGATGCGTCCGGCGAGCGCAGGCTGCAATATGTCCTGCACCCACTTGCGACTGGCGTCCATGAGGGCTGTGAGACGGGTTTTGCGCTGCTTGTTGCTGGTGGCTTTGTCCGGTGCGGCTTCACCGCCAAAGCCAAGGACTTCCTTGTCCACAATAAGGTCTATGTCCTCGGAAAAGCGTTCAATGAGTTGCCATGCCTTCGAAAGCGAGGTGCCTCCTTTGAAGGTGAGGTGCCCGCCGACGCCGGGAAGGGCAAAGAGTTCGCGCAGCGTCCAGCAGACCCAGAAGTCTTTCTCGATACTGGCAGCATCCAGTCCCATCGCGGCCTGAACAGCCTTGCAAGCAAGTTGGCGGTCGGCGAAATCCAATTCCAAGAAGGCATTCATGAGGCGGATACTGGTTGACCCGCCATGCGGCGGAAAACATCCACGATCCAAGCTGGAGCGCAGGCTGCGTCGGCAAGCAAGGCGTCACGGTCGGATGGTGAAAGGTTGCGCCGAAGCCTCGCGACAATCTCGTCGTCAACAAAGCGTTTGCCAATCCAACGAAGGGCGAGGATGACTTGCGCGCTCTGAGGGTTCTTCGTCGAAACGAAGCGCGGCGAAACATGACGGAGAATAAGTTCCCCTTTACCCTGTTTGACTCGACGGCTTCGGCCAGTGGTCAAAAGCATCGGACGCATGGGAACCTGATCCGTGAGGCCCAGTGCATTCGCCGCATGAGCGCCAGTGGAAAAGATGTGCGAGTTGTCTTTGCGGGTGAGAGCAGCGTGAAAGGCGGAGGAATCAGGCTCCAGGACACCCAGCAAAGGGTGCGTTTTCGGCAAATGATAAAGTCCGCGTCCCGCCCGCCGAAGCTGCCCGGATTTGCAATTGCGCGAGAGGGCTTGGTCCACTGCGGCACGGGAGCCGAGGTCGAGGAAGTCCGCAGGCGCCCAGACACGGCCCTTCGACTCGGACCGGATGCGGTCGAGGATGGCGGCATCAATACTGTCGGCGTGCTTGTTCATATTTTCGTCAGAAACTTGCACTGTTTTTCTGACAAAATCAATGTCAAAGCCAATTTATCACCGGGACATAGGGAGGCCTGATAGCCAAAAACTGCGCTCGGAAGTCTAGGGACTAAAGCGGATTCAAATACCACGAGACTTCGCCGTTTTCAAAAACCTCAAGCCACGCCCAGCTTGGAGGGGCTCCTTTGTTTGGCTTGCCGATTGTGCCGGGATTGAGAAAGCGGCAACCCTCGACTTGTTCGTCGCGCGGCACATGGGTGTGGCCGGATAGCAGAAAATCCGTCGCAGGCCATCTGCGAGGCGGAATGTGGACGAGGTGGAATGTCCTGCCACAGCGCACCAGGTCAAGCGTCAGCGGGAGGTCGAGGCCGAAGTCGTTGTTGCCAAGAACCCCGTAGAAAGGCCTGCCGATGCCGATGCAGGCGCTGAGCGTCGAGAGATTGCAGAAATCGCCAAGGTGCCAGATCTCATCGGCCGCTGCGAGCGAGGGCAGGATTTTTTCCGGCAGCCGGCCGTGGGTATCAGAAATCACGGCAATGCGCATGGCAGAGATTCGAGTGAAGTTGGCGATTCCGGTTTCTCGCAAGGCCGGTTTTTTTGCCCGGATTTGCGCGGAGAATCAGGCTTAGAGAAGGGCGGTGAGCTTGGAGACGATGTCGCCCTTGCTGCTTACGCCGACCGATTGGTCCTGCTTGGTTCCGCCTTTGAAGTAGATGAGCGACGGGATGCTGCGGATGCCGAACTGCGCGGAGACGCCGGGAGCGTCGTCAACATTGACTTTGGCGATCGCGAATTTTCCCACATTCTCAGTGGCGATCTCGTCCACCACAGGTCCGAGCATGCGGCAGGGCGCGCACCATGGGGCCCAGAAATCAACCAGCACAGGGGTGGTGGCGGATTCGATGAAAGAGGTGAAATTCGAGTCATTGAGTTCGGTTACATTGGGATTGGCCATATGAGAAATGAGGTGTGTTGATTAAAAGTCGAAAGGTCAGCCGAGCATCGTCCAGAGTTGAATGCCAAGCGAGGCCAATGCCACAACGGTTGCCGCTATGCCGAGGATGAGATCGGAATCAGCGGCCTTGCCTGCGGCCACATTTTTTTCGGCGGCTTCGGCTGGAGCGGCTTTTTTATCGGCGGCGGCTGGAGCGGCAGCCTTCTTGAGAACCATCGTCGCCTGCGGGACTCGTTTTGCAGTCTGCGGCAAACTAATCTGCATAGTGACATCAGCATGTTTTGCTGCAGGCGGGGGGCTGATTTTTGCGGTTTCTCTCTTGGGTGCGGATACGGCAAGTGGCGCGGCAGGTTTGAAGGCTTCCGGAGCTGCGGGGACTTGGGGGGCCTCGCCAGCGGCGGCGGGTGGTTTGATTGCCACTACGGGAACCGCAGGTGCGGGCGGAACAATTTCGGGCGCTTTCGGAAGCACAGGCGCAGCTGGAATCTTTGGTGCTTCGCCAGCGGCGGCAGGTGGTTTGATTGCCACTGCGGGAGCCGCAGGCGGAACCAAAACGGGAGCCTTCGGAACCACGGGCACAGCGGGAATCTTCGGTGCTTCACCAGCGGCGGCGGGTGGCTTGATTGCCACTGCGGGAGCCGCAGGCGGAACCAAAACGGGAGCCTTCGGAACCACGGGCACAGCGGGAATCTTTGGAGCTTCGCCAGCGGCGGCGGGTGGCTTGATTGCCACTGCGGGAGCCGCAGGCGGAACCAAAACGGGAGCCTTCGGAACCACGGGCGCGGCTGGAATCTTCGGTGCTTCACCAGCGGCGGCGGGTGGCTTGATCGCAGGAATTTTGAGGGCCGGAGCTGGAGGCACAACTCCACCAGGAACAACAGGCTTTGGCGCGACGGAAACTGGTGGTGGTGGCGGGACAAGGCCACTTGCGGCGGCAACGGGCTTGGCTGGAAGGTTGATCATTGCCGCTTCGCCGCCGATGGCTGGTGGAGGCGGAACCGGACGACGGTTGGGAAGGACGATGCGAACAGTTTCTTTTTTGGGATCAGGCATATGAGCTCGGGTGAACCTTGAGGTGTGGCAAAGTAATTCCAGAGGTCTGGATATTTGTCAATTTTCAGCAGCTCGACTCTGCATTTTTAACAAGCTGGGCCATGATGGCTTTTTGTGTGTGAAGGCGGTTTTCGGCTTGCCGGAAAATCGTGTCCGCATGCGCTTCAAGAGTCTCTTCATCGATTTCCTTGCCCCGGTAGGCTGGCAAGCAGTGCATCACCAGAGCATTCGGCGCGGCTTGGGCGAGGAGTTCGGAGTTGATTTGGTAGCCTTGGAATTGGACGATCCTGTAAGCGGCCTCCTCTTCCTTGCCCATGCTCACCCAGACATCGGTGTAGAGCACATGGGCTCCGGAAGCGGCTTCCATGGGGTCGGAGGTGAGGCGTATTTTCCCTCCAGCGCGCTCGAGCAATTCGGCAGGCGGTTGGAATTTCGGCGGGGCGGCAATGACGAGCTCAAAACCACAGCGGGCGGCAGCCCAGATCCACGAGCGGGCCACATTGCAGTCGCCATCGCCGATGAAGGCAACGCGCAATCCATCGAGGGATCCACGGGATTCACGGATCGAAAAAAGGTCCGTCAAAATTTGGCAAGGATGCTCCTCATCGGTGAGAGCGTTGATGGTTGGAATGCCGCTGAAGGCTGCGAAATCTTCGACATCCTTTTGAGCAAAGGTCCGGATAACGGCCCCGTGGAGCATGCGTCCCATGACGCGGGCGGTGTCGCGAATTGGTTCCCCTCGCCCGAGTTGGATATCGGCTGCCGCCAGAAAAAGCGCATCGCCACCGAGTTCGCGGATACCAACCTCGAATGACACACGGGTGCGGGTGGAGGATTTGGAAAACATGAGCGCCCAACATTGATGCCGGAGCGGATGTGCCGCGTGACACCCCCGCGTGGATTTCATGAGGGCGGTGTCGTTGAGGATTTCTTCGATATCCACTGCGCTGAGGGACTCGATAGAGAGGAGATGTTTCATGGTATGGCTCGAGTGTCCTTTTCAGTTTCTGGATTCGAGTGTGCGGAGGGTTTCAGAAAATTTTGCCACGGCCTCATCGATCTCTTCGCGAGTCACATTGAGGGGCGGGAGAAAACGGACGACCGACTCTCCAGCGGGAATAACAAGCAATCCGACCGACATGGCACGGGTCACGACTTCGAGAGCGGGCGGGCGCTCGGTTTTTGGAAAATCAGCAGCCAACTGGACGCCGATCATCAGACCGATGGCGCGGACTTCCGCAATGAGCGGATTTGCAAGCGCACGGAGGGACGAGGCGAGGTGGTCACCAAGAACGCGACTGCTCTCAAGGAGGCCGTCGCGCTCGATAATCTCGAGGGTCTTCAAGCCGGCGGCGCAGCAAACGGGATTTCCGCCATAGGTTGTTCCATGACTCCCCGCGCCGAGCAGGTCGCAGAGCGGACCGCGCCCACTGATCGCCTTGCTGGAAGCCCAGAAGGCGCCGAGGGGAAAGCCGTTGGCAATGCCTTTGGCCCACGAGACGCCATCAGGTTGGGCTTCTTTGGTGATGGCATGCCATCCGCACCAGTCTCCGGTGCGGCCGAGCCCACACTGAACCTCGTCAAAAAGTAAAAGCATATCCCGCTCGTCGCAGAGCGCGCGGAGGCCGCGCAAAAACTCCGCGGTGGCGGGATGAATGCCCCCCTCGCCTTGAATCGGCTCGACCAGGATCGCAATGGAATTCGAGTCCAGCGCGGCACGCGCTGCATCGAGATCACCGAATGGCACATGCTGGAAACCAGACAACATGGGTCCGAAATCTTTTTTCACCTTCTCCTGCCCTGTTGCGGAAATGCAGGCTATGGTGCGTCCGTGGAACGAACCGGTGAAGGTCAGAATACCCGACCTGCCGGTTGCGCTGCCAAAGCGGCGCGCCAACTTGATCAGCCCCTCATTGGCCTCGGCTCCGCTATTGCAGAAAAAAACTTTTCCATCTCCAGTCACCTCCACCAGACGCTTGGCTAGGGCAGCCTGTGGACCTGTGCGGTAGAGATTGGATGTGTGAACGAGCCTACCCGCCTGCTCGCAGACTGCGGCTGTGACCTCGGGATGCGCGTGCCCGAGCGAGCACACGGCGATGCCAGCACCAAAGTCCAAAATTTTTCGGCCTGAGGTGTCACAGATGTGGCACCCGGATCCGCGCTCGATATCGAGATCGAAGCGTCCGTAGGTGGGAATGACAAAACGAGAGTAGTCTTCGGCGAGCGGGCTCATGGTCTTGGGGAAGAGAAACGGGCGGGACCATTGCTGATCCCGCCCGGTCCGTCAGGGGATTCCTCGGGAGAAATCTTCCACCGGTTTCTGGTTAAAATTTTTAGCGGGATAGCCTGTGGCGTCCCGCCAGGATTTACTCGGAATTCTTGGCTTCCGAGGATGCAACGGTCTCAACAACCGCCTCCTCGATGCCGGCGCCTTCTGTATCCACCCACTCGATGTAGGCCATAGGAGCAGAGTCGCTCATGCGCTGACCGAGTTTGATAATGCGGGTGTAACCGCCCTTGCGGGTCGCAGCGCGAGGAGCGACTTCGGCGAAGAGCTTTTTGACGGCGTCCTTCTGGCCAAGGTAGCCTGCGGCGAGTCGGCGGGCATGCAGGTCACCGCGCTTGCCGAGGGTAACCATTTTTTCCGCGAGCGGACGAACGGCTTTGGCCTTGGCGAGGGTGGTTTTGATGCGTTTGTGTTCGATGAGGCTGCAGACCTGATTAGCGAGCAAAGCATCGCGGTGTGCGGTCGAGCGTCCGAGTTTGACAGTTTTCTTACGGTGGCGCATGGCGTGTTATTTGGATTCCTCCACAGCAGGGAGT
>JBILWM010000060.1:0-18369 GCA_044369905.1 Terrimicrobiaceae bacterium
CTCCTCATCTACCACCGAAAACTGAACTGAAACGCTGCTTGTAAAAGTGTAGCCACTTTCACTTGAAAAACTTTGCATGCTTGTGACGCTGCAAATTGTAGGGTCGCAGGTGAAAGTTGTAAAATAAAACGGCCCACCACCATACGGGCCGGAGGCTAAAATAACATTTTCTGTTTTTGCTGGAGAAGTCGTTGAAAAATTTTTGGATGTTGTATACCAGCTGGGGCGACTGTGCGTTATTACTATTGAGGTGGCTTCTGTTATAGCTTTAAATGTTGTGCAGCCGGGGCAGCAGCACCCACACGACACCGCGCGGAGGCCGGCCTCGCCGTCGGTCTTGATCTTGAGCTTGTTGTCGGAGGTGCGCCCGAGGGTCATGGGAGAGAGTTTTAAGTTTTAAGAATTAAGTATTAAGTGGCGGTTTGCGTGATTGTCTCGGTGGCGTGTCTTAAAACTTACAAACTTAAGACTTAAGACTTGTGCTAGCATTCCTCCGTGGCGATCCAAGTCAGCACCCCATCCACCGCGCCGAGGACATGGGTTCCGCTGCTCGGAGCGGCGGGGATTTTGAGCCTGCGCGCCGTGTGGCCGCCTTGCCCGGTGGTGGTCTCGATGAGCGAGGGGTCGGCATCGAGCGCGCCAAAAACGAAATTGCGCATCAGGTCGCCCGCGCTGATCTGCGCCGGGTAGCCTGCGCCATTCGGCGGCTTGGCTCCGCGTGCCTTTGCCTCGAAATCGACGGGGAAATTATCCATTAGCTAAAAAAAACGCTGAACCCATAACCGAATGCTTGAGTGGTATATGTTATGACGGATTCATTAAAACTGCCGTAGGGAGTGAATTCCGTTTTTTCGATCGAGGCGATTGAGGTGTCACCGTCTTTCGTGCGCGCATCCAAGAATCGGAGATCATTTCCATACCCACGGAACAAAATGGATGCGTTGTTCCAAATCGTGAGGCTTTGGCCGTCGTGGGTAAAAGATGGTTGCGTGCCATTGGCTATGACGGCCGCTTCCCAGACGGTGTAAGGGATGAAAACCTCCTCTGTTGAGTTGTATTTTTTCACCTTTAGCGAGTAGGGTTTCACGGTGACGGCTGGAGGCGCAAAGGCTGCCAGAGAGGACACGACAGAGCGCTGCGTGACAATCGGGAGGATTGCTTCGTAAATTAGTAATTTCTGACCAGCGGATGATTCCGTGCCTCCCGAGCTTGTGACATGCCAGTTGGAGTGGTAGACGCCGACCGTTGTTATTAAAGCCGACTCGCTGCGCGTGCCGGTGGAGTTGCACCGGCCGTAGGCACAGACTTGGTATTCGGTGAAGCCATCCTCCCGGCGCACCTCCTGCACCTCGGGGAAGATTTTTAAGCCGTCGATGCAAGGCCAGGAGTCGCCGTCGGGCATGTTGTTGCCCGCGGCCAGCGCGGCGCGATTTGCGGCGGCGTTGGCCGTGAGGCCGAGGTAGCTCTGCTCCACCCGCACGAGGCCGCTGGGGAATGTGGACACGGTTCGGCCTGCTTGGGCAACAAGGCCGGAGGTGGATTTGTAAATGGTGTAGCTCATGAGTCGGTCAGGCGGCTAAGGCCGAGGTGGGAAGCTTGGGTTCGATTTTTTTGACCAGTTCAAGCAGAGCGCTCACCATGGCATCGAGAGTCTGGGGTTTGTTTTTGTCACCCCCGCTGCCGCCAGAGTCACCACCCTTTGATCCATCTTTGTTCGGCTTGTCGACATTGAGTTTTTTAGAAAACCAGTCTTTGTCCTTACCGAGCTTGGAGAGGCTATCTTGGTCGCTCTTCGTTTCGCCCTTACGCACCGAGCGCCCAAATTTATCTGCGAAGCTGTTTCCCTCTTTGGCATCCTTGACTCGCTTTGCAAAATCGCTCCCCCTTTCGTTCATTTGCTGGCGGAGGCCGAAACCCTTGCCGATGTCCGACAGACTGCGGCTGTCTCTGTTTTGACCTGTGCCGCGAATGCTTTGCTCGATCTCGTTTTGCTGAACCTTGCGGGCGGTGTTCCGCGCGCCTGTAAAATTCCCCTGCGAAATTTGATTCTGCATTTGCTTTTGCAAGCGACCGCCTTTGTCCACGGAGTCCTTCGCCTGGGCATCGCTGATGTCTTTCATGAGCTTCGCGGAGGTGGATAGCTCTTCCTTGATCTTCTTGGTCGAGCCTTCGGCTTTGTTGAAGCTGCCCGCGATGGCGGCGGCATCGGACACTGCGCTGGATGTGTTTTTCTTTACCTCTTCCGTGGAGGCATTGGCCTCCATGAAATCCTGCCGAACTTTTTTGCCTGAGCCTTCAAGCTCTTTGAACTTCTCATTCATCCGCTTGGTGGACTCCTCGACGCCGAAAAAGTCTTCTTTGAAAAGGGTGGTCTTGTCCTTGGCTTTTCCAAACTCTTCCACCACGGCAGCGGCGGCGTCTTTGCTCTTGCCGAGGTTATCAAGTTGCTGAGCAATGATCCGCTCGTTGGCGCTGTCCAGCACTTCAAACATTTTGTTAGCCGCATTCTCAAAGCCGGGGATCGTGCTAAGACCCTCTGAAAATGTCATGAGAGCTTGGATAAGATGCCGACTGAATGTGAGAGTCGAGTCGATGAACCCCTGCGTGAGGTAGGCTTTGATCGCGCTCGGGAGGTTCGTCTCAAACGACTTCATGAGAAAATCCGTGAAAGTGAGCGCGGAGTTTACAAGTCCGTTGCCGAGAGTTTTGTAAAATCTCTCTGCTGAAAGTGTCCACGCCTCAATAGCTCCAAGCGGGTCTTTAAACGCGCCGAGGAGAGTGTCAGCGACTTGCCGAGTCATCTCCATAGCTTTCTGCCCCCACCCTGCGGCATCGATGCCGGAAAGCGCTGCCGTAAATGTATTGAGCGCAGGCAGGGCGGATTCCAAGAAGCCTGCGGCAAACTCCATGGCTTTCGAGCTGAGTGCTCCTATGCCGTCGCCGAAGTCATCAAAAGTGCGGGCCGAGCGGTCCATCACATCCGGCAGGCTGCCGAGTTGACCACGCGCGCCGTCGAGTTCGCCGCTGAAATTATTGAGGAGCGGCAGGAGTTCGCCGCCGCTCTTGCCGAAGACCTCCATCGAAGCGCGGGCGCGTTCGGCAGGGTCGGAAATGCCGGCGATCTTTTTAGCCAGCACTTGCATCTGCTCGGTTGGCGTCTTGCCTGCGAGATCTTGCATCGACAGACCGAGGGCGGTGAGCGTGGCGGATTGCTCTGCGCCGCCAGCGGCAGCATCGGCCATGAACTTTTGCAGCTTGTTGAGACTTGGACCTACCTTGTCGGCCCCGACGCCAGTATTCTCAAACGCCCGTTGCAGCACGAGAAGGCTCCCGGCTGTCTCGCCTGTGCGGGAGGAAAGATCGGTGAGTTGCCCGCCGAGGTCGATCGCCTGGCCGAATCCTGCCACGACAGCACTGGCCGCTGCCGTGGCGGCCTCCACAGCCATCATGCCAGCCTTCACAGCGACACCGGCGACACCGGCCGCGAGGCCGATCTTGCCGAAAGACATGTCGAAGCCTTTCGAGGCGTCTTTGCTCTTTGAATCCAGACGCTCCAAATCCCTTTGGAGATTCGAGACTGTCTTGGAGAGGTTTTGATCCTCGGCTGAAAATTTTACTTTTACGTCGCTCATGCGGCTTTTTGAAGCTCTTGGGAAATGATGTTCTCCATGTTGGTTTTTGGCTTCGCGGCGGCTTTGATGGCTCGGCGCATTTGCTCGATCATCTTGCTCTTGGCGATCGTGAGCGCGGTGCGTTGCTCAGATGGGCGGCAGACCTTGTCCGCCCAGGGAATCGAGTTCACCATCGTGAAGCTGGTATTTGCGCCGTTTATCGACTCCGTGACATCTCCGAAGCCTGCGTTGTGCCGATTGGAAAAGGCAGGGATGCCGCGCGCGCCGTCTCCTTTTACTCCGCCGATCTGTTTGGCGCAGTCTGCCCAACCGCTCTTGGAGAGACCCACACGCTTCACGACTTCCTTGATATAAGCCGGGAGGCCGGTCGTGGCGATGTAGAGGGCGGATGGCTTATTGAATGCACGCCCGGTTGTCTTTGATCGGTTTGCCTTGTGTGCAGCGCGAATGCCCTGCCCCGAAACAAACTCGACCGCTCCGAATCCGACTTTTTGCAAGACTGCTCGAAGGTCGCCCCACCTGCCCGCTGCGGCGAGTTTTTCTAGCGAGGCACGCAGAGATGCCGATTGCGTCTTGGAGAAAATCTCATCCAACCGCTCGCGTGTCTTGATGACTTTTCCGATGTCGTTGGCCGTGCGCGTCTCGCCTGCAGCCTTTGCCTTAGTTCCGCCGCCTTTGCCGACACTGAAGGGCTGCGTGCGGTTAGCAAGCTCCACGGCGCAAAGGCGCGCATTGGAGCGCATGAGTTCGGGAATGCCCTTGCCGGTGATGGTAGCGAATTGCTCCATCACGCTTTTGAGGTTGTCGGCATTCACGGTGATCGGCATGGCTCAGAGATTTTTCAAAACGGCGTCTATTGCAGCGACCGAGTCAAAATCCGCTTGCGGATTGTCGCGCAGGTAAACGCGAGGAATGCCGCGACTGAATGAATCGGCGTCCAAGATTTGCAACCCGGCAGCATACGGGACCTCCCACATGCAGGCGTGGAACCCCCAACCGGTGACACTGGCGAGTCTGTAAACATAGGAAGCGAGCCAGTTGGGGGACGCTACTTTCCCGAGTCGGTGCTTCCGGTGGAGGCGTGCTTGGCCTTCGTCTCGGCGGCGTTCACGCGTTCCCAAGCGGCGGAGACGAGTGCGGAGAGTTCGTTTTGCTCCTCGAGCGTGGTGAGGTTCTCAAGCTGCCACCGGCGCACGGCTTTATTGAAAGCGATGGGGTCGTTGTCCACCGAAATGACATCATCGAGCGGCGCGATGTGCACGAAAGCAAATGCGGCGACAAACCAGAACTCGTCACGCTTCTCAAGCATGTTGGAGCGGATGATCGAGATCGTGCCGGGAACGCACGGGCGGAGCTTCCATTTGCCTGCCTTGCGCGGGCCGTCGCGGAATGCGGCCTCGCGGAGGGCTTCGTCGTCGGTTTCGTATTCGGTGTTTTCGGTTGTCTTTTTCATTGGGGTCTTTCGTTGGGTTTTTTCGTTGGTGAGCTGGGGATCACATGAATTTTGCAAAGCGTTTCTTGTCCGCCTCGGTGGCGTTTTCGCTTATGGAAATGATGCGGCCGTTGCGCTCAAAAACGACTTGGCGAGGCGTCTGCTTGACCACGCATACGAGTTCATCGCGGTTGCGCAGCACGGCGAGCATGTAGGCGAGTGGCTCGTCCTGGTGCGCGGCGATGTAGTCTTCACCGGCAGCAAAGGCGCGCATGACCTCATCGGCGGCTTGGCCGCTCGCGGGGTGGTTCGCCAGGAAGTGGAAGACGGTGGACTCCTCGCCGGATTCGCGGCGGATGCGTGTGGCAGGAGCGGCGGGATTCTCGAACTCGAAGCCGAGGGTGGTGAGTATCGATGCGAGCTTGAGGTCGCGGGTAGAAAAAATAGCTGTCATAATTTGTCGTGGATTTGTCGTGGTGTGCCTGCCGGGGAGCCGCTACGCGACTGCCCCGGCGAGGAGGTGGAGAGTTACGGTGTCGGTGCAGTCATCGCTGTCTTGTAGGAGCGCGCGGCGACGGAGATTTTTTCAAACTGCTCAGAGGCAAAAGTGGTCGTGAGGCCAGTCACGATCGTCGTGGCTCCGAGGGTGATGCCTGTTGGCATGGTGATCGACAGGAGGCCGCCAACAGTCTGCGAGAACGAGCCTGTGCGGAGACCTTCGATCGAGATTTCCATCACAGCATCAGGCACCGCTACGGCGATGATATTTCCTTCGTCGTCTTTTTGTTCGGTGGGTGATGTCGTCTCCGAGACGGAGAAGGATTCCACGATGAGTCCAGAGACAGTCGGGCAGCCATAAACGGCATTTGAGATGGGAGTGGAGCGGTAAAGTGAGAGTGCCATGAGTTTTTCGGGTTACGCAAAAAGTCGCATGAGTTTTTCGGGTTACGCAAAAAGTCGCGTGTCAAATTTCGATGACCCCGAGGACGATTTCGGCCGTCGTGAGCCAGCGCTCACTGGCCTGAGATTGGCCAAAAGCATTTAGCGTGACGCCCGCGAGGTGCATGGATGCAGGGAGGAAATCCACGAGAGGCGCGATGTCGTAGAGTTCAGCTTTGAGCGCATCCGAAAGCGCCAGGTGCGTCGGCAAGGCTTCCTCAATCACGCACGGCGTGCTGATGATGATCTGCGCCGTGAATTTGAAATAGCCCATGGCCACCGGCTCGACGGTCTCGCAGGCGCAGAAGACAACCGGCGCATCGCCGGGAATCGTCTCGGCGGATTGGCCGGTGTGGATCGAGGAGTCGGCGAACGGGACGGTTGAGAGGAGCCACTCGCGCAAGGATGTTTCGATTGGTGCGTTCATAAAGCGGAGCCAGGGACGATAGTGGCGACGAACTCGAAGGGCGTGCCGGTCTGCTCGCGCACGGAGTGGACGGTGTAGGTCTTGCCATCCACCAGAAGCTGCTCGCCACGGCGGGGAGCGGATTGCAGGGCGGAGGCGAGAAAGCGCGCGGCGAATTCGCCGCCTTGGCGCAGACCGCCGGTTTCCAGATCAAGGCCAATGGCAATGGCAGAGAGGCCGACGCGGATGGTCTGCCCGCGAAAGGTGGCGGGCTTGCCGAGGAGCGTATTGCGCGCGGTGGCGGCCAGTTTTTCGAGGTGGTCTTTTTGCGCGGGCGACATGCCTGTGCAGGGGTGTCAAAAGCAAAACGCCCGACCGGGAAAGGCTTCCGGCCGGGCGTCTTCGGGCTGGCGCGGGGAATGCGCTGTTATTTTTTCTTTTTGGGTGACTCTTCGACTTCGACGGGCGCAGGTGCGGCAGATGGCTTCTTCGCGTGGCGCTTGAGAGTATCGTTAAGGGATACAACGAGCGTTTCGTCTGCGGTGAATTCTCCGGCCACTTGATTGGCCTTGAAGTCTGCGAGCTGCTCGCCGAGCGGGACGCTTGGCAGGTGCTTGACTTGCCAAGTGTCGCCGGTGCGAGTGAGCGTGATTGCGCGGCGCATGTGGCTTAGGCCGAGACGATGCGCTTGAGGGCGGCGGCGTGGCCGAGGGCGTAGCCGTAGTTGACCTCGATGACTGACTTCTCAGTGTCGGTGTTGGGGTCTGCCCAGCTGCGGTATTCGATTGTGAGGTTGGTCTCGGGATCGACTGCCACTTCGTAGGCGTTGAGGTGCTTGAGGACGCCGGGAGCTGGCTGCACAGGCGAGAAGGCGACGAGGATCGCTTCGGGAAGTGCGACCATGCCGACGAGGTTCTGCGAGTTGCCGGGGATGAGGTTGGTTCCGATAACATCGAAGCCAGCGATCTGTGGCAGGCGGCCGTTTTGGATGGCGCTTGGCGTGCCGACTGCGGCGGCGTTTTTGATCGAAGCGTCTTTGAGGAGTGCGCCTTCATAGACATTGTCGAGGATCATCACGCGGCTGGACTTCGCCCACTTAGCTTGGTCGAGAGCAGTCTTGATGTTAATCATGTCTTCGGAGTCGAAGGCAGAAGCTGCTCCCGTGTGGATGGCGGCGCCGTAGTTTGCAAGGGTTACAACGGAGAGGATGTCGCGGAGGACATCCTCGGCAAGTTTGCGGCCTTTGAGGAAGCCCAGCTGTTCGGGATCAAAAGAAGGCTGGCGAGAGAGTTCGCTCGAAGTGAACGAGAGTGGTTGATATTTGCGCTTATTGATTGTGACCTCTCGGCTGTTGATCGCGTTGGTGTCGTTAAACACATAGGTGCCGTTGAAATCGCTCGTCGCATCGGTAGCGAGAGGGAAAAACGGAACGGAGACCTTATCGGTGCCTTGGAGCGGGACCGATTTGAAGGTTTTTGAGAACGCGTTAAGCGGGAGAAGCGACTCGCGCAGTGCGACGAGCGCGCTGTCGAGGACGACATTCAGTTTGAGTTCGGAGCTGATGGTAGTGGCCATGATGTTTTAGGTGGTTGGTTGGGTTTTCGTGAATTATTGCGGTGTCAAATTTTTGGCCGCGATCTCGAGCGCCTTGCGGTTCGCGCGGAAGATGCGGGTCTTCTCGGCGCCGGTGGCGTTCTTCCACTGGTCGTAGATGTTTTCCGCGTTCTGCGTGGGAAGGACTTCGGGGATTTCGCGGGCGGCTGAGAGGCCGAGGCTGCGCTCCAGGCGTGCGAGGGATTCGCGCTCGGCGGCGATTTCGCTGCGAAGGAATTCGATATTCGCGCTGGCTTCCTTCAGTGCGGCCACGGCTGCGTCGCGTTCGGCGATAACGGCGTTGTATTTGGCGAGGATTGCGTCAGCGGCGGCGAGCTTGGCCTGTGGCTCGGCGGGAGCTTCGACAACTTCGGGCGCGGGAGCTTCGACGGTCTCGGTTTCGACGACCTCTGCTTCGTTGGTCGTTTCGACGATTGTCTCGGCAGGAGCGGATTCGCTCACGACGGTTGCCTCAATGATCTCAGCGGCTTGTTCAGCGACTTCGGCTGAGTAGGTGATGACTTCGGGTGTATTCATAGAGCTTGATGCCTTTGCGAATTTGTCAAAACGAGCGCGGAGCATTTCGGGGGTGGCTGTTGCCGCAGCGGCAACGCCTTCCTCGATGGCGTCTGCAAATCCGAGGGCGACGGCTTCGACGGCATCGAGCCATGTCTCGGCGTCCATCATTGCGCCGATTTCCTCAGCATTGATGCCGGTCTTGCGGACATACGCGTTGCGGAGGGAGTCTTTGAGTTTGTCGAGGAGGTCGGCTTCGCGGCGGAGCTGGTCGCTGTCTCCCGCGCTCACGGTCCACGGGTTGTGAATCATCAAGAGGGCGTTGTCGGCGATGTAGACGGGAGCGCCTGCCATGGCGATGACCGAGGCCATCGAGGCGGCGAGCGCGTCAATGTGGACGGTCAGACCGCCTTTGTGGCGGCGGAGAGCGTTGTAGATTGCCGTGCCTTCGACAACACTTCCGCCAGGGGAGTTAATCCGGAGATGGATGTGTTGGCCGTCGAGCTTGCCGAGGTCGCTGAGGAATTCTTTTGAGCCTGAGCCGAAAGCACCGACCTCATCGTAGAGATGGATCGTTGCCTCGCCGTTGTCGGATTTTTCCAATGCATAAAAATTTTGTTTGGGCAGGCTTGTGTCTTTTGTTCCAAGGATGTAATCGACAGCTTTTTCAAAATTTTCGACGTCTCGATTAATCCAAGTGTGAGAGTTTGATGTGGTCATGGTTGTGCGGGTGGTTGAATTGGTTGCTCGTCGTCATCCGGCTCGGCGGGTTGTTGCGCGGCGATGCCGTTGCGGAGGGAGTTCGGGAAGACCTGCGAAACATCGAGGCCGAGGGCTTCGCACTTGGCTTTGCGGCGGAGGTAGGTGTCGATGACATCGTCCTCTTCCTCGGTGGCGCGGAGGCCGAGCATGTTGTAGTATCTCGTCGGGCTGAGGTGGCCTTTGTCGAGTTGTTCGCTGTAAGCGCGGGCGTCGCGGCCGCTGTCCACGGTGATCTTGCGTGGGGCAAGCCATTCGTGCCGCCACCAGTCGTCGCCGGGGTATTCGATGCGACGGGCCTGCATTTCATGCCACAACCAATACTTGTAAAACGGCCGGCAGAACTGATCGATGACCTGCTGCTGGAGTCGCTCGAGGAAGTTTTGGGTGACTTCAAGGACGGCGCGCTGCTCTGTTCCTGCGAGGCCGACATTGACCATCATGGCTTCTGGCGGCAGTCCGATGGCGAAGGCGACATCAGACCGGAGGGCGCGCATGACGGCCTCGTAGGTCTGGCCGGGAATGTCGTTTTTGAAGGCTTCGAGCTTTTCGCCTGGCTTGAGGCGAGGAAGGAGGATGCCGTTCGGGAGGTCGGTGGTTTGAAGTTCTCCGACTTCGTTGGTGGTGGATTTTAGTCCGGCACCGAGGCCGATCTTGGCGACTTCCGTGGATGTCACCATGTAGCCGATCTGCGCGCCTGCCTTGTATGCGCCTTTGACGAAGCCATTGATTTCGGAGATGTCGCGCAGGTTGGAGACTGCGGAGTGAAGCCAGGAGACGCCGCGCGGTTGGCCGTGCCTGCGGATGTGCCGCATGTGCAAAACTTGGTCGGCGGAGATTTCTTTGCCTCCGATTGTGTAGCTTGCGGGCGCTCCGAATTGATCAAGGCGCACGCCGTCATGGGTCATATCGTCCGGGTTGCCGAAGCTGGTAGAGCCTCCGATGGCTTCACCGCCAATGAAGCGCACGCGGGCGGCACCTTCTCGCGTCTTGAGGAATTGCGCGAAGAAGTCGCCGTCGATGGCGACTTGGCGAAGGATGAGAGATTGTGCGGTGTAGAAATTGACCTGTGCCGATGCGTCGAATGCCCATGCCTCTGCGCAGACGCGATCCTCGAAATACTGATCGACCTTTTTGTTCCAAGCGGCGTTTGAAGTTTTCGGCTGAACCACGATGCCGGTGCCGATGGCTCGTTGTGCCAAGTGCTCGACGAGGTAGGTGGCCTGCGGTGCGTTGTTGTAGAGCCAGCGCGCGAGGCGCAGGATTTCCATCCGCGTGTAAGCCGTGAGTTCGCGCTTGGGGTCGGTGGTCGGCACCCATACGAGGCCGCGATTCAGCGAAGGTTGAGCGGCTTCAAATGCCGCTGCTTTTGCGTCGAGCTTGCGCGGGCGACCAGCGCCAGAGCGGCTGCCTCCCCAACTTGATTTTTTTGATTTTGACGGCACGCCACGGGCGGCGTGTCAAACGGCGGTGCCGTATCGGGAGCGGTCTGCGATGGCGAAAAGTTGGCGACCGTTTGGACCTTCAGCGAGGAGTTCTTCGACTGCCTGGAGCAAAAGCCACTTCGGAAAAGAGACCTGCCCGCCTGTTCCGGTGCCGTCGGATGACAGAGAGGTGATGACGACTTCCTCGGTGGCCGACGCAAAGTTGGCGAGCGCGAGGGCTTCGAGTTCCTGCGTTGTCTTGGTGCGGCGAAGGAAGGATTTCACACCGCTGATTTTGTCGAGGTCGGTCACGCCTCGGCGGGCGTGTCAAAATGGAAAAGCAGGAACGGTGTGCACTTCCTTTTCAAGCGTGGGCCTTCGGGAGTCTTGGGTCATAAATGACCGCCCATCCCACCGTCGTCAGTGTGCTTCTACGAGAGGCCGCTTCGGTCGTGTGTCCGCCTGCCTGCATGGAGGCGGGAGAGTCAAAGTTTCGACTCGATAAATTTCCCGCGCGACTGCGTGCCGCGCTGGCGGTCGAGCTTCTGCCAGGATTCGGGCTGCATGGAGACGGATCGCGTCACGGCGGTTCGGCCTTTGGCGTTCTTTGATTTCGCTCCTTTGGGGCGGCCCGATCCTTTGCGCGGGCCGCCGTGGGTGGTGGGCTTACTCATGAGGGTTGGAGTTGTTTGCGGCGGGCGACTTCGGCGTCGATCATCGCGCCGAGCTTTGCGTTTTCTTTGCAGGTGATGTGGAGGATGACGGGTCGCCAGTCGGGCCAGATTTCGAGGTAGCCTTCGGGGGCGCGGCCGGCCATGCAACGGTGGCCGTAGCCTTGGTCGAGCTTGCGGAAGAGTTGGTCGGCGGTGACGAGTTCGCATCCGCTGGGGGAGATTTTTTTGAAGTTGATCATGGTCGTGGGTGGCGCGGGGATCGAACCCGCGCCTTTGCGCGGGCCGCCGTGGGTGGTGGGCTTTTTTTGTGACATCAGTCAAGCCCTTGAATTTCTTTGCAGTTGGACATCTCGTCAGTGATTCCCCACCGAGAAATTTCTAAAAGGACAATGGGTGCGACCGCTGCAGGCAGAAGACAGATTTTATCTGCAAGTTGTTTCCTTACGTCGTAATTACCGGTTGCCATTTGTTCGCACATAAAGCGAATATCTGGGCAGTCGTAATTGTCTCGGATTGCTGCAAGAATTTGATCAAGGTTCATTTTCATTTTATTAGTTTATTCTATTAGGTTTTTTAGTTTGGCAATCTCATCAATCAGATATTCGGGAAATATGGAGGTTTAACTCGGCCTCGTCGGCGGCGCATCGAGCGTCACCGAGCAGGCTCAAGGCGGAGCGGAGCGCATCGGCCTCGGCGTCTCGCTCCTCGAGCATCTCGAAGATGTCGTCTGTCAGCGGACGGATTGCACGAATTGCGGCTTCAGCGGCAGCGTAGGCTGCGTCACGGGCTTCTGATTCTTTTTTGTAAATGGTGATGGATTCGTCGATGTTCATTTTTTTCGTTGTTGGTTTTTTGTTTTCGTCGTCGCCGTGGTGGCTTCGATCTGGGATGACTTTCTCACAAACTTGATTTCTCGTCAACAATTATTTTCAAAAAAAAAATAAAAATAATTTTACGGGACTTGAAAAATAATTGTTGACACAAAAACAAAAACAGAGTGGCCCGCAGAGCCGCATGAACACTAGCTCGGCGGGCGGGCATCAATTTCGTGATGCCACGAAATTGCTCAGAACATGCCGAAGATTTTGCGAAGATCGTCCACGGCTTTTGAGTCGTTTACCGGCGTGTGTTCGATCTCGTCTTCGCCTTCGTGGAATGCGTAGTCCCATGTTTGGTCGAAGAGTTTGCGCAGGCCGCGCGCGCTCATCGTGATGTTGCCGTCTCCCGCGAAGCTGGGATTTTTTGCGACATAGATTTTCCAGAGTTGGGATTTTTTCATGCGTCAGTTTTTCAAGATGTGCCAGGCGACATGGCAGAGTTTCACGGCGTCCATGTAGTGGTCTTGCGCGACGGATTTCCACACGAACTCTTGGCCGGTTGCGGTCTTGCGGGGGACGAGGCGCTGGCCGCTCATGCCGCGTAGGAAGTCCTCGGTGGTGTCGCGCGGGATGGCGAGCGGGGGCTTGCCGTTGCGGATGCGGTCGATGAAGAGTTCCGTTTTGATGGCGTGGTCAACGAAGGTGTAGAGCACGACGCCGGGGAAGTCGTCGATGACGGTGCGCCCGATGCGGCTGCCGAAGGTGGCGCCGGAGCCTTTGGCGGCGTGCCAGAATCCGGCGCTGGTTTGGCATGCGGTGTAAACGCGGAAGGTGGCGAAGCCGGAATCCATGAGGCCGCATTCGGGGCGGACTTCCTGCCCGCTGGGCGTGCGGTAGATGCGGCGGGCAACGGCTCCAAATGTTCCTGTTTCATCAGCAAGCAAATCTTCGATAGTGAGCGTCGTTCCGTAGTCTAAGACAAAGCTCTGGCCGTTGGCGTCGAAAGCGATCGTGACCCAGTGCTGTTTGTCCTGGCCAATGTCGGCACAAATGACGATGTGCGCTGGCTCGATGGGGCAGGTGCCGCGCGTGTAGTCGCCGCGGAGGCTGAGAATGTTGCCGTCGCCGATGCTGGTCTCGACCTGCTCCCACGGCATGGCCATCGTGCTGTTGGTGAAATCTTGCAGGCCGTTAAGGGTGTCCTTGTCGCGGAGGAATTTCACCGCCAGCGCGCCGAATGTGCAGGAGCGCCACGGCGCGTAGAGGGAATTTAGGTGGAAGCTGCGAAAGCCGCGCTGGGCGCTGGGGTTTGTGGCCTGCCACTTGCCGTCTTGGAGGGCTTCGATCTTCTGGCCGTCGTTCCACTCACCTCCGCACCGCTGGCAAATGTAGCGCGCGGATTCTTCGACTCGGGCCATGTTCCACTTGCCGGCCACTTTCGCGTCGGTGTCCCACTTGACCTGTTCCCAAAGTAGCTCGATGCGTTCGTGGCAATGCGGGCAGGCGAGCATGAATTTCTCCTGCGTGCCTTTCTGGTATTCCTGCCAGATCGCGCCGTCGGGCGTGGTGGGCGTGCTGGTCTTGACGCGAAGCGCGCCGACGAATGACTTGGTTCGGTTCTCTGCGAGGAAAAGCGCGGAGGTTTCTTGGTCGGTCTCGCGGGCGAATTTGTCCACCTCGTCCATCAGCAGCAGACCAGCGGGGCGGCTGGCGAGGTTTGCCGGGGAGTTGCTGCCTACGAAGACGAGCGAGCACCGCGAAAAATGTTGCTCAAGGTTTTTGAATCGGTGCCGGTCCGCTGGCTTCTGAGCGGCGAGCGTGGCGCTGTCGTCGAAGAGCGGGAGCCAGCGCGTCTCGGAGAAGGATCGGGCGAGGCCTTCGGTGGGCATGACCCACACGACCGGCTGCGGCTTGTTGACGATACGCCATGCCGTGCCTGCTTGCACCATCGTCGTCTTGCCGGTCTGCGTTCCAAAGACCAACACGAGGTCGGAAACATCGACATCGCCGAAGCACTCGAGCGGCTCGCGGAGGTAGGGCGTGAGGCGTGTGCTGAAGTTGCCGGGCATTTGCGTCTGCCGCTCGCTCAGGATCACCTCGTCAGCGCACCACTCGGTGATGGTGCGCCGGTCAATCGGCGCGTAGATCGAGCGGAGGTGTTCGCGTAGGGCTTCGGCGGCGGGGGTCATGCGAGGCGCTTGGGCATCTTGCCAGTGGCGTCCGCCCACCGTTGCAGAGCCACGGCGACATATCCTGGGTTCAACTCAATCGCGCGGCATTTTCGGCCAAGCTGCTCGCAGGCAATGATAGTCGTGCCGCTGCCGGAGAAGGGTTCGTAGACAAATTCGCTGTCGTGGTTGCGGATTGGGCGCGCCATGCACTCGACGGGCTTTTGCGTGCTGTGGCCTGTTTCGGATTTTGTAGGCTTTGGAATATCCCACAGCGTGCTTTTATCCCCTCGGATTGCGTAGACTCTTTTTGCGTGGTCTTTTGCAAGAAATACAAGCTCGCCTTGGCGGGTGACATCTTGAATGTTTTTGAAGAGCGTGGTCTGGGTTCGGTCCTCCGTGAACTTGGCATTTTGTCCTTTTCTCACTGCATACCAGCACGGCTCATGTTGATGGTGGTAGTTGCCGCGTGAAATAACGAGACGGTCTTTTGCCCAAATTATGAGATTCCGAAGAACGAAATCTGATGCAATCAAACTATCTGCAACCGTTGGAGAGAAAGAGCCAGCATGCCAAATGTAAGCAACGGCTCCGGGGAACAAGTCCCATGCAGGCTGCCAATCTGCGCGGTCATTGAGGACCTTTCCTTGTGCGCCTTCTCCGATGCCCGCCTCCTCTCGCCAGCTTGCATCGTATTCGACTCCGTATGGCGGGTCGGTGACCATGAGGTGTGGCTTGTCACCGTTGAGAAGGGTTTGGACGGTTTTTTTATCTGTGGAGTCACCGCAAATAATCCGGTGGTTCCCAAGCTCCCAAAGCTGACCGAGCTTTGTTCCCCACTTGGCACAGAGTTCTGCGGCAAGGTCTATCTTCGGTTCAGCGTCAACAGGCTTTTCGTCATCGATTTCAATATCAAGATTGGAAAGGTCTCCTGGTGAGAACCCGATTTCCGTTGAGTCGACCCCCAAGGCGGCGAGATCCGCCAGCTCGAGCTTGAGCATTTCCTCATCCCACCCGCCGCCGATCTCGGCGAGGCGGTTGTCGGCGAGGATGTAGGCTCGTCGCTGCGTGTCGGTGAGGTGGCCGAGGCGGATGCAGGGGACGGTCTCGAGGGCGAGGGATTGGGCGGCGAGCACGCGACCGTGACCGGCGATGATGCCGTTGTCCTTGTCGATGAGGACGGGGTTGTTAAAGCCGAATTCGCGGATGCTCCCGGCGAGCTTGGCGACTTGGCTGGCGTCGTGCTTTTTCGCGTTGCGCGCGTAGGGGATGAGGTCGGAGGTTTTGAGGTGTTCGATGGTCATATTGCTTTTCGGATGATGGTGGTGAGGTTGTCGGCCCACTCGGCAAGGGTGGCCTCGATGGTTTTCTGCGGTTGGCCGTGCAGCCGGGTGGCGAGGGTCTTTGGCATGACTTCGAGGAGCTGCTTGGCGGTGATGTGCGGGCGGCTCGTGATGTCGCGCGCTTCGTCGTAGAAGAGGGTGATGGCTTCCTGGCGTTGCCAGTCCTTGAAATCCTTCTCGGCTTTGATGCGGTTATTCCGGCTGGCAATGTAGATTTGATTCGCCTTGCGGATGTCTTCGACCGAGCCGCCGTTGCGCTTGCATATGACGAGTTCGTTGTAGCCGACTTTCTCGGCAAGGCGGGCGCGGCGGAGGGATTGGCGCGGCGTGTTGTCTTCGTCGTCCGGCTCGGGTGCGCTGTCGTGAACCGGCGACGGTGCAGGAACTGGCAGAGGCTCGGCAGGCTCTGACACTCTCGGAGGTTCGGCGACCTTTGAGAGTTTCGGCGCCGGGGGCGGTGTGCCGCGTTGCCCACGCTTTGCGCGCGGCGGTGCGTTCGATTCGCGCCACGCCTGGGCGGCGTCCACGCTGGTCGTGGGCATGCCTTTTTTGACGAGGCGCGAGACGACCGACTTGTCGATGTTTAACGCGTTGCTTAATTCCGTGATGCCCACGGACAATGCAACGATGTCAAACTATGCAACGCTCAGGAAAGCAACGAGCGACTGGCAAACTGCGATGGTTGAGCGGGTTGGTAGGGTTCCCGATCCCCCCCCCGTCACTCATCGCGCGCCTCCTGGTTGAGTCGATCGACATAGTCCCATGCAAGTCTGGCTTGGGCTTCATAGTAGAGAGCGCGGAGTTTGGCTACGGCTTGGAGCGTGGTCTCTTCGCTGGTGCAGAAGTCCGTGACGATGTTTGCGATCTGTCCAAGCATGGCGCTGTGCTTTTCGGCGCTCATTTGTTGAGGAGTTCGCGCACGCGCTTGGCTTCGCGCTCCATTGGCTCGAGGAGTTCGAGAGCGCGGTTGAGGCGGTCCTTGTCCCATTGCGGGATTTCATCCGACATCTTGCGCTGCCAAAGGATGAAAGACTGGCTCAATCCTTCGATGGTGACGATTGCCTTTGTCTTGTCGGCAGGGTTGAGGGCGGGCTTGGGTTCGGGTAGGGCGAGGCCGAGGTCAAGTTCTAGTTGTGTCTCGGTGTCTGCGGTGAACTCCACGCCCCAGCGTGCGGTCGAGTAGTCGCGGGACTGGGTGAGCCACTTGGTTGCGGCTTTCTTGCACACGAGGATGTCGCGGTGGATCGCGGTCCATTCGGTGGGGGTGAGGTTTTCTGGCAGGTTGAGCGCTGCCAGGGTGAACATGGTTGTGTCGATTAGTTGCATTGTTTTGTTTGGGTGTTGTTTATTTCGGATTGAATGTTTTGAGCTAATCTTTGGCTAACTTCTGTGTGTCCTCTCTTGCCATTTGCCTCGTCTAAAAGATTGTTGAGGCAGGCATCTTGGTTTTTTCTCTTTGCGATTGCCGCTGCCTTTGCTGCGGTAAATGGGTCGGTCGCCTTGGCGCGGAATGTTTCGCGGCTGGCTTGGCTCTTACGGAATTTGGTGCACTCGAACGAACTATCCTTGCCGCTCAGGACATCGCGCACGCCCAGCGTGTAGTGGCTCAAGAGCGCACGGGTCACGCCCAGCTCGCGGGCGACTTCCGCCTGGGATCGTGCGCCGTTGAGTTGGTCGAGACCGGAGGCGAATGCCAGAGCGTGGGCCATGGCTGGCAGGTTGCTGGCTTTGAGTAGAAGGCCGATGACCTTGCCGAGGATGAGCGCCTGATTCTTTCGCACTTCGTTCTCGACATGGAGCAGGACAAGGCGCGCGGCCTTGACGCTGATTCCGAGAGAGTCGGCGAGTATCTCTTCGGGGCTGTCGATTTCGTCGGCGATGTCGGGCCAATAAACGCCCCTGTTTTTCTCGAAGAGGCGGGCTGCTTCTGCGGGTGAGGCTGAGATCATTGTATGTTTTTGAGCAGGATTGTTTTTATGTTGTTGTATTTGGAAACTTTGTCGAATTCGTCAGAATGGATTTCGTAGGTCGTCCAGGTCGTATTGCACTTATTGCATTCGCGGCGGCGGTAAGTGTGTTCGTTGTTTTGCCGGGAGTCGGTGACTCGGGAGGTTGAGAGGCATTTCGGGCAGGGGTTCATTTGAATGCGGCCAGTTTTGCCGAATCGTGGGGGTAGCCGAGTGCGTTGCATATTTCACGAAACCACGGAGATTTGAAAAATGTGATCGCGCTATTGCGTGCGCGTTCTGCCGTGCGCTTGTTGCCTTCAACTTTGTAATTGTCTGTGAGGTTCATGTCGTGAAAGGCTTGCAAGAGGATGGCAATGGCCAGCATTCGATATTCTGTTAATCGATCTACTTGCTCGTCAGGTGGAATTTGTGACATATCGGGCAGGCGTAGCGGCGGATTGACTTTTTCCTGTTGCGGCGGGCGAGCCGGACCGCCTCCAGCTTGAGCGCCACGGTGCGCTCGCTTGGGTAGGCTTTTTTGCTCAGGCACATGTCCCACACGGTCTCTGGTGGATATTCTTTCACTCATTGCGTGATTTCGATGGTGGTCATTTCGAGGTGTTTCTTGGCGACTTTCTCTTGGCAGAATTGGAGTTCGACGCTGGCCGGGTCGTCGTCCGGGATGAGGGCGGCGTATCGGATTTGGTCGATGAGAG
>JBILWM010000061.1:0-18351 GCA_044369905.1 Terrimicrobiaceae bacterium
TTCCACCTCGGACGACCCAGAACCACTGCCAAACACCTTCCCACTCAAGGCACCCAAATCCCCCCCGCCAACCTCCAAGGGCAACCACACAGCAAAGCCGGGTGATTGCCGTTCATGCACGCATTGCATAGCCTGTATGCCGCCGATGGTTCTGCACCTCTATATCCACATTCCGTTTTGTCCGAAGGTTTGCCCTTATTGCAGTTTCTACAAGGAAGCGAGCGACCGGAACAAAACGCAGGCGTTTTTGGACGCGGTTCTCCGCGAGGCGGAATTCGAGGCCGATGGGCTGCGTCCGAAGACCATTTTTTTTGGCGGAGGCACTCCCACAGCGCTCTCGACTTCCCAACTCAAATTTCTGATCGGCGGGTTGCGTGAGAGGATCGATTTCTCGGCTGTGGAGGAATTCACCATTGAGATGAACCCCGCCACCGTCTCGCATGAAAAGGCCGAGTCCCTTTTGGAACTCGGAGTCAACCGGGTCAGCATGGGCGTGCAATCATGGGACGAGGAGCTTCTGAAAACCCTCGGCCGCGTGCACTCGGGAGCCCAGGCGGCGCGAAGTTACGCCATCCTTCGCAAGGCTGGCGTGCCAAATGTGAATCTCGATTTGATGTTTGGAGTCCCAGGGCAGACCCGCAGCCAGTGGATCGAGTCGATTCGCCGGACGGTTGATCTCAGCCCCGACCACATCTCGGCCTATTGCCTCACCTATGAAGAGGACACGGAATTTTTCGAGCGCTTCCAGCGTGGCGAGATGGGACCGCAGGATGATCGGGACTCGGATTTTTTTGAAGTGGCGATGAACGAACTCGAGGCGGCGGGATATCCGCAATACGAAATCTCAAACTACGCCCGGCCGGGTCGGGAGTGCCTGCACAACCTCGGCTACTGGCGCGGGGCGGATTATGCCGGACTCGGTCCGAGCGCCTTCTCCACGCGGGCTGGATGGAGGAGAAGAAATGTAGCTGACACGGCGGATTACACCCGTCGAGTCCTGTCAGACGAGGATCGCTTTGATTTCGTCGAGCGTATTGATGACGACTCCCTCCGCGCGGAGAGGATCGCCTTTTCCCTGCGCACGACAGATGGCGTGCCGGAAAGTATGCTCCCGCAAAACCAAGCCGCAGCTCTGGTGCAGCACGGCTTGGTGACCAAGAAAGACGGTCGAGTTTTTCTGACCCGCGAGGGCAGGCTGGTGGCCGATGAGATCGCTGCGGAGCTGATCTGATCAGCCAAGGCCCGAAAGGATCAGAGCACCTTCAGCAACTCGACATCGAAAATCAGCGTCTCGTCGGGTCCGATGACTCCACCGGCTCCACGGGGGCCGTAGGCGAGATTCGAGGGAATGAAGAGTTGGATTTTTCCGCCTTCCTTGATGAGCTGAAGACCTTCGGTCCAGCCCTTGATAACGGCATTCAGAGGAAACTCGATCGGTTCATTGCGCTTGTAGGAGCTATCGAATTCCGTGCCGTTGAGAAGCGTTCCGCGGTAGTTCACCTTCACGGTGTCGGTCGCCTTGGGGCTGCGGCCCTCGCCGGGGTTGAGGATGATGTATTGCAAGCCGCTCGCCGTTTTTTGAACGCCGGGTTTCGTTGCATTTTCGGCCAGGAAAGCCTGACCCTTCTCGAGTGCGGATTGTGCCATGGTGGTGTGTGTGAAAAACAAAGTCGCAAGTGCAGCGACAGGGAGCAGTTGTTTGAGCATGCCCAAAATCTACCCGCCTGAAACCGGGCTTGGCAAACCCGAAGGTGCCTTTAAATGCGATTTCTTCGCGGAGTTTTCCGGTCGTTGCACATAGTGGCTTGGCGGCATGCCGGTGTGGCGCTTGAACCAGCGCGAAAAATAATTCGGATCATCATGCCCGATGCGCGCGGCGACTTCTTGCATCGGGAGGCCTTGCGTGATCAATCGCTTTGCTTTTTCCAAATTCAGCGCGTCCCGTTGCTGCAGTAGGGTGAGTCCGGTTATTTGCTTGAAGCGCCGGTTGAGGTAGTCGGGCTGATATCCTGTCGCACCCGCCAACTCCCCGATCGTTTTCGCCTGGCTTTCCTCACCGGCGGCGAGGTTGATGAATTTTTTTACAAAGGCGGGCATCGCCCGATTTTCGCGGGGAAGAATGCCCAACGAGCGAAGTTGCGTGTCGAGGATCGTCAAGGCCGCCGAGGCGGCCATCAATCGCGCTTCGGGCGCATCCGGGTTTTTGAGGCGGTTAAGTTGCGACATCGCGTGCCGTATGCCGGTGGACTCGGATTGGTTCAGGTGCGAGAAGCGGAACTCCATCGGATCTTCCCACTCGAAGTCCACGGCCAGACTCAGCGGTCTCCGGCCGCTCGACTCGCGAAAGCCGTGCATCATTCCAGCGGGCAGGAGGGCGATGGCACCGGAGAAAACCCGGTATTCGGCCGAAGGCGTCAGCAGTGTCCCTCCGCCAGAGAAGTAGCACAGAATCTGACAAAATTTGTGGCGGTGCATCTCAAGGGCATCAGCCTCCGGAAGGTGCTTGTGGAGGCACATGCGGCGCATGCGCAGACCCGGCAGACGCAAATCGAGCGCTTGTAAAAGCAGGGGGCGGTAATCTTTCATCGTTTCTTAAAAAAATAAGTCGGAATCGTGCTAATTTCTATCGGCGTTGTCATCACTCGATTTTCCGCCCTCTGGCATGCTGCTTTCGCATGAACCCACCAGCCAATATTCTTGTCACCGGATCGAGTCGTGGTCTCGGCCGTGGAATCGCCGTCAAACTCGCCGCCGCCGGCCACAGCGTCGCCATCCACTACGCGAACAACCGCGCCGCCGCCGATGAAACCGCCGCCGCCTGCGGTGAAGTCGCTCCAAACAGTGCCCAGAAATTTCCCGTCGTCGGTGGAAATGTCGGGCTTGCCTCCGACCGGGAGCGCCTCATGGACGAAACGCTCGCCGCATTCGGTCGCCTCGACGCCCTTGTCAACAACGCCGGTATCGCTCCCCGCGTTCGCGCCGACATCATTGAGGCGACGGAGGATATTTTTGACGAGGTGATCGCTGTGAATCTCAAGGGGCCGTATTTTCTCTCGCAGTTGGCCGCGAAGCACTGGCTGGCGAATCCGGGACAATCAACGCTCAAGGGCGGTTACAAACTCATCTTCATCTCATCCCTCTCCGCCAACACCGCATCGATCAATCGCGGCGAGTATTGCATTTCCAAGGCCGGACTTGGCATGGCGACTCAACTCTGGGCCGTGCGCCTCGCCGAAGCAGGTATCTCGGTTCTCGAGCTTCGCCCGGGCATCATGGCGACGGACATGACCGCCGGCGTGAAAGAAAAATACGACAAGCTCCTCGCAGAGGGCCTCGTTCCTCAAAAACGCTGGGGCAACCCCGACGATGTCGGCCTCGCTGTGGAATCCATCCTCGGCGGCGCTTTCCCATTCTCCACCGGCGATGTCATCAACATCGACGGCGGCTTCCACCTCCGCAGACTCTAACCCCACCCGCATTTATGATCCAAATCGACTCAAACCTCCAAACATCAGCGCTCTCGGGCGCGCTCGACCGCTTCTTCTCACTCGCCAAGACGAAAATCGCGGCGATCGACCGCGAATACGATGAACGCAAGGGATCGCCCGTCTTCACCGTTGCCGGAAAATATACGACTCGCGGCTGGACCGAATGGACCGAAGGCTTCCGCTACGGCATTGCGATCCTTCATTTTGATGCCACGGGCGATCATGAAAGCCTCACGAGCGGCCGCAACAACACCGTTAGCCGCATGGCCACGCATGTCTCGCACATCGGCGTCCACGACCATGGATTTAACAACCTCTCGACCTATGGAAACCTCCGCCGATTGATGCTGGAAGGCCGTCTTCCCGAAAACGAGTGGGAGAAAAACTTCTACGAACTCGCCATTAAGACCAGCGGCGCTGTTCAGGCCGCCCGTTGGACTGAGCGGCAGGGTGGGGGATTCATCCACAGCTTCAACGGCCCTCACTCGCTCTTCGTGGACACCATTCGCTCTTGCCGCATTCTCATGAAGGCGCACCAACTCGGGCATGTGCTCATGGCCGAGGGTGACAAGCCCGTGAGCCTGCTCGACCGCGCGCTTCAGCACATCGACTCCACGGCGAAGTATTCCATCTTCTACGGCGAGGGCCGCGATTCCTACGACGAACGCGGTCGCACGACCCACGAGGCGATTTTCAATACGAAGGACGGTGCCTACCGTTGCCCCAATTCCCAGCAGGGCTACACCGGCTTCAGCACATGGACACGCGGCCAGGCTTGGGCGGTTCTGGGTTTTGCCGAAGAACTCGAATTTCTCGCCACCCTCTCCGACGCAGAGTTGGAGCCATTCGGCGGCCGTCAGGCGATCGAGGCGATGATGCTCAAAGCCGCCACTGCCACTGCGGACCATTTCATCGAAAACACGCCGACCTGCGGTATTCCCTACTGGGATACCGGCGCGCCGAAACTTCACCTGCTCGGCGATTACATGAACCGTCCCGCAGATCCCTACAATGCCTACGAGCCAGTGGACAGCTCCGCCGCCGCGATCGATGCCCAGGGCCTTCTTCGCCTCGGCACCTATCTTAAAGCAAAAGGCCAAAACGCAGCCGGCGAGCGCTATTTCCAAGCCGGACTCAAGGTCGCCCAAACGCTCTTTTCCGAGCCCTACCTCTCGACCGATCCGAAACACCACGGTCTCATCCTGCACTCGATCTACCATCAGCCCAACGGTTGGGATTACAAACCAGACGCTGCCAAGGCGGCCTACGGGGAATCCTCGATGTGGGGCGACTACCATGCCATGGAGCTTGCGGTCTATCTGCAACGCCTCATCAAAGGCGCGCCCTATCTCACCTTCTTCGCCTGATCTCTATGGAAAATCTCGATCGCCTCGCGATTCATACGATGACCACCAAGCCATGGGATCTCCCCACGGCTGTGGAAAAATACTCGCGCGCCGGGGTTCGCGGAGTTGGCCTCTGGCGTCAATGGCTGGAAGGACGCTCCCTCGCCGAGTCCCGCGCCCTGCTCGACGACCACGGAATGAAGGCCGTCTCGCTCGTGCGCAGTGGCTTTTTCCCGGGTCTCGCTCCGGAGGAGCGCCAGACCGCCCTTGACGACAACCGCCGCGCCTTGGACGAAGCCGCCGCTGTGGGCGCCCCGCAGGTCGTTCTCGTCTGTGGTGCGAAACCAGTACTCAGCCTCGCGGAAAACCGCCGCCAAATCACAGAAGGCATCGCCGCCTGCATCGACCACGCCTCATCCGTCGGCGTGAAGCTTTCCATCGAACCCCTGCACCCGATGTATGCCGATTGCCGCAGCGCGGTGAATACCATCGGCCAATGCAATGACATGATCGATCAACTCGGTGACGCCTGGGTGGGCATCGCCGCCGATGTCTACCACATTTGGTGGGATCCGCAGCTGGAGCAGGAGATCCGCCGCGCCGGCAAGCGCATCATCGGATTCCATGTCTGCGACTGGCTCACGCCCACGCAGGATTTTCTCAACGACCGTGGACTCATGGGCGAAGGCTGCATCGACATTCGCGGCATCCGCACCATGGTCGAACAAGCCGGCTTCTCCAGTTGGATCGAAGTCGAAATTTTCTCCGCCCGCCACTGGGCCCGCGATCAGGACGAGTTCCTCTCCGACATCATCACCGCCTACAAATCCCAAGTCTAAATCAACCCCACAACCCCAAAAAAAACCAAAATATGAAAAC
The DNA here is from genome assembly GCA_044369905.1 of Terrimicrobiaceae bacterium. GTDB lineage: Bacteria > Verrucomicrobiota > Verrucomicrobiia > Chthoniobacterales > Terrimicrobiaceae > UBA967. The sequence goes on from JBILWM010000061.1 coordinate 5,714, forward strand.
ACACCGCATCGGCATCATCATGAACGGCGTCACAGGACGCATGGGCACCAACCAACATCTCATCCGCTCGATTGACGCAATCATCAAGCAGGGTGGCGTCCGCATCGGAGCGGATGAAGTCATCATGCCCGACCCGATTCTCATCGGACGCAGCGAGAGCAAACTCCGCGAACTCTGTGCCCGCACGAGCGTGACAAAGTGGAGCACGAATCTCGACGAGACACTCGCCAACCCGGATTACACCGTTTATTTCGACTCCCAAACGACCGGTCGCCGTGCGGATGGCGTGCGCAAGGCCGTTGCCGCCGGAAAACACATCTACTGCGAAAAACCGATCGCCGTGGATTCCAAGACCGCTCTCGAATTGCACGAACTCTGCAAAAAAGCCGGAGTCAAAAACGGCGTCGTTCAAGACAAGCTCTGGCTCGCCAGCTTCGTCAAACTCAAGCGCCTCATCGAAACCGGCTTCTTCGGCAAAATCCTCAGCGTGCGCGGCGAGTTCGGATACTGGGTTTTTGAAGGCCACACCATTCCCGCCCAGCGCCCAAGCTGGAACTACCGCAAGGAAGACGACGGCGGCATCATCGTGGACATGCTCTGCCACTGGCAATATGTGCTCGAGAACCTCTTCGGCGAACCCAAGGCCATGAGTTGCTACGGCGCCACCCACATCGCCGAGCGCGTTGATGAGCAGGGCAAGCCATATAAATGCACGGCGGATGACGCCGCCTACGCCACCTTCGAACTCGAAGGCGGAGTCGTGGCGCATTTCAACTCCTCATGGGTGACCCGCGTGCGCCGCGACGACCTCCTCACCGTTCAAGTAGATGGCGAAAAAGGTTCCGCCGTCTGCGGCCTCCGCGATGTCTGGATTCAGCACTACGGCAACACGCCGCGTCCGACCTGGAACCCCGACATTCCGCAGCCCATCAACTTCTTCGAGGGTTGGTCCAAAGTCCCCGATCAGGAAACCTACGACAACGCCTTCAAAATCCAGTGGGAACTCTTCCTGCGCCACCTCGTTCTCGACGAACCATTCCCATGGGATCTCCTGCGCGGAGCCAAAGGCGTCCAATTCGCCGAACTCGGTCTCAAGAGCTGGGCGGAACGCAAGTGGGTCACAGTCGACCCGCTGGTCAAATAGTCCCCTTCAACCACCCGGTCTGGAGAACAAACTCCAGCCCGGGCTGGTCTCCCCCCCGCGCTATATAGAGGAGCACGGTCGTCCCGACCGTGAAAGACACTCGCTCCGCAACTTCAGCGATAAACAAACCACGCTTTGCGCCTGCACGGCCGAGACGGCCATGCTCCCCTGAAACGCCGCTTCGCGGCTGAAACTTGGGGCATGCGAGACGATGCCCCTCCCACCACTCCGCGCTCGACCAGAGGCATTTCCCCTCGACTCCTGGTGGCCCTAGCGATAAATCATCCCCCACATGAGCCACCCCGCCTCCCCTTCATCCACCCCAACTCCACCCCCTCCTGACTGGAGCGCCATTGCGAGGGATGCCGATTTCAAAGCCCTCGTCCGCCGCAAGCTCAAGCTGGTCGTTCCCGCGACAGTGTTCTTCGTTGTTTATTACTTTGCGTTGCCCGTTGGAGTCGGTTGGTTTCCCGATTTCATGAAACAAAAAGTCTGGGGCGATGTGAACATTGCCTACCTCTTTGCGCTGTCCCAGTTCTTCATGGCATGGGTGCTGGCCTTCATCTATGTGGTTGCCGCAGCAGGCTGGGACCGCAGCGAGCGAGCGCTTCTCGCCAAATTCGGATTCACCTCGGAGCATTGATATGAATTTGCTCCCTCTTGCCGCTGCCGTAGCAACCGACCACACAGCGCTTTACATGTTCCTCGCGTTCGTGGCGGCGACGCTCATCATTACCTATTTCAGCGCCCGTCGTTCGACCGGAGCCAGCGCCTATTTTGCCGCCGGTCGTCGCATCACTGGTTGGCAGAACGGCCTCGCCGTGGCGGGTGACTACATGAGCGCGGCCAGTTTTCTCGGAATTGCCGGGATGATCGCCATGAATGGATACGACGGTTTCCTCTACTCTGTCGGCTTTCTCGTGGCTTATCTCACGGTTCTCTTCATAGTAGCCGAACCCCTCCGCAATGCCGGAAAATACACCATGGCCGATGTGCTGGCCTACCGCCTGAGCCCGCGTCCAGTCCGCGCGGCGGCCTCACTTAGCACGCTGACGGTTTCGATTTTTTACATGATCGCCCAAATGGTGGGCGCCGGCGTGCTCGTGCGCCAATTGATCCCGGGAGTCGGTTACGAAGCCGCTGTGGTCGGGGTAGGGGTGCTCATGGTTGTCTATGTGGTTTTCGGCGGAATGCTGGCAACGACCTGGGTTCAAATCATCAAGGCCGTGCTTTTGATGACAGGCAGCGCATTCCTGACGGTGCTTGTGCTGCGTGAGTATCAGTTCGATATCGGCAAATTCTTTTCCTCGCTCTCAGCCATCTCCTCCACCGGACCGAATGGGGAAAAAATCGTGCGCGATTTTCTCACGCCTGGCCTGATTTTTAAAAATCCGTGGGATCAAATTTCGCTCGGCATGGCCCTCCTCTTCGGCACGGCCGGATTGCCGCACATCCTCATTCGGTTCTACACCGTGCCTGATGCCAAAACCGCTCGTGCGAGTGTCGTCTGGGCCATGGTCATCATCGGCCTGTTTTATATCATGACGACCTTCTTCGGCTTCGGCGCCGCCAGTCTCATGGGCCCTGACTATGTGGCGGCCCACGGCGGAACGAACATGGCCGCTCCCGAACTCGCCAGAAAACTGGGGGGCGAAATTTTCTTCGCCTTCATCAGCGCGGTGGCTTTTGCAACGATACTCGCTGTCGTGGCAGGCCTCACGATCAGCGCCAGCACAAGCTTCGCGCATGATTTCTTCACCAATGTCATCCATCACGGCAAGGAGCACCAACCCGGCGCCGAGGTGCGTGTGGCCCGCATCACAGCATTTGTCGTCGGTGCGGCCTCAATCGTTATCGCAATCATCCTCGGGCCAGGGGTGAATGTCGCATTCCTCGTCGGCCTGGCCTTCGCCGTCGCCGCCAGCGCGAATCTTCCCGTCCTCGTTTTCTCGATCTTCTGGAAACGCTTTAATACAGCAGGCACCGTGACAGGTCTCTCGGTGGGCTTGTTTTCGAGCATCATTCTGATTTTGCTGAGCCCGGATATCATGAAAGAGCATGCCATTTTTCCGCTGAAAAACCCCGCGCTCGTCAGCATTCCCATTGGTTTCCTGGCCGCCATCATAGGCACCTTGTTTTCCAAAGAAGTCCCATCCGAGGATAAATTCACCGAACTCCAAGTCCGCGCAAACACCGGCCTTGGCGCGGAGAAGGCGACAGAGCACTGACGCGCAACCCGCAGCATTTTTCAAGAGAAGCAAAAAGGCGGAGGTCCAACGACCTCCGCCTTTCATCTAAAGAATCGATTGCGGCGAACTATTGCTTGTCGAGAACAGCATTCCACTCGTCGATGCGTTTTTTCTCGGCGGCGAAGAGGGCATCAGTCGGATCGAGAATTTCGATCTTCTCAATTGTGTCGCCCATGAGGATCGAGTCGATCACATCTTGGCCCTTCGTGGTGACACCAAAGACCGTGTGGCGTCCGTCCAAGTGAGGAGTGGGCACATGGGTGATGAAAAACTGGCTGCCGTTTGTTCCTGGGCCTGCGTTTGCCATGGAGAAGATGCCGGGCTTGTCGTGCTTGAGGCCGGATTTGACCTCGTCCTCGAAGCGGTAGCCTGGACCTCCACGGCCAGTGCCGGTGGGATCGCCGCCTTGGATCATGAATTGCGGAATCACGCGGTGGAAGGTGATGCCATTGTAATAACCGCGTTTGGCGAGGTTCAGGAAATTCGCCACGGTCACTGGTGCTGCCGAAGGTTGGAGTGTGGCCTCAATGGGGCCTTTGTTGGTGTTAACGATGATGCGGATGTCTTGCATGGAGGCAGTGTCTGTCGCTGAGTGGGCGGTGATTGTCAAACCGAGAAGCAGGGCTGAGAAAATTCGTTTCATAAGGAAACCAGACTATGCCGTTCAAAATGGGAATCTCAACTGCAAGTTCAAACACCACCGCTGGCAGGCAGATGTCTCAGGGCAAGGGATGGCATCACGCGCCGTGTAAAAAATGCGCTCGCAAATTCCGTCGGCGCTCGACAATTTGTCCGCCCATTCAACCTCCCCGTATTCATGAAGTCGCTCTCCCTTTTTCGCACCGCAGATGGCCGTAACCATTTTGTGACATTTGCATTGGTCAGCTCTCTTTTCCTCTTGTGGGGCTTTTGCAACGGCATGATCGATGTCATGGACAAGCATTTTCAGGAGGAGTTGCACCTCTCTTTGGCCCAGTCTGCCTGGGTTCAATTTGCGCATTATCTCGGCTATTTTCTCATGGCCCTCCCGGCTGGTTGGCTGGCAATGAAACTCGGCTATCGCGGCGGCATCATTGCCGGACTTCTCATGGTGGCGGCGGGCGGTCTGTGGTTCATTCCGGCGACGCAGATCGCCCAGTTCTGGGCGTTCCTGCTCGGCGTCTGCCTGATTGCCGCTGGCCTTACTTTTTTGGAAGCGGTGGCGAATCCCTACACGACGGTTCTCGGAGCGCCCGAATTCGCCGCGACGCGGATTAATCTCGCCGCAGCCTGCAACGGGATTGGATGGATTTTCGGGCCCATCGCCGGAGCGATGTTCTTTTATTCCACCGATGCCAGCGGCAATAGCACCGGCGCGGAGACACTCTGGATGCCATACGCGGGTGTGGCGGTCGTTGTGCTTTTGATGGTGTTGGTTTTTGCCAAGGCCCCCATGCCAGACCTCAAATCTGAAGAATCATTGCCTGCCGAAGGGGGCGGAATTCCCGGCAGTGCCGCCCCCACGCACAGTATGGCGGGATTTCTTCTCTGGCTGAATCTCGCAGTCCTCTCTGTTTCCCTCGGTATGATTGCTTGCGCCATTGCCACCATTTTTTCAGAGGCCCTTTTCCTCCCGGTTCTCTCGGGAACAACAGCGCTCTTTCTCCTCGTTTTCTCGATCGTCCTGCTTTTTCAGCGAAAAAAAATGCGCCCTGAGTCGATCTGGTCGCGCCCACATTTTTCCGGCGCGACGCTGGCCCAGTTTTTCTATGTGGCCGCGCAGTCGGGTATCTTCGCCTACTTCATCAACTACATGACGACCCAACCTCCCGTTCCGGTGGGTAACGCCACAGCCTCCACGCTGGCCTCGCTCGGCTTCGCCTGCTTTCTCGCTGGTCGAGTCATCGGCGCAGGTGTCGTGAAAAAGTTTTCCGCCCACAGGGTGCTCGGAATTTACGGCGCGGTGAATGTTCTCCTCTGCGCCTGCGTGATGCTGCGCCTTGGTTGGGCATCCACCGTGTGCGTGTTCCTTGCCTATTTTTTTATGTCGATCATGTTCCCGACCATCTTCGCGCTGGGCATTTCCGGGCTCGGTGATGGTGCAAAAAAAGCCGCCTCCTTCCTCGTCATGGCGATCATGGGTGGGGCAATTATGCCAAAGCTCATGGGACACATTGCCGACATTTCGAATGTTTCCGTGAGCTTTATCGTTCCGCTTTTCTGTTTCCTCTGCGTGGCGGTCTACGGGTTTTTCTGGAGCAAACTCGGCGGTTCGCCTACATCGGCAGCTTCCATCCCGCAAACGAAGACATAAAAAATGCAAAAAACCCTCGATAGCCTCATCAAACTCTCACGCGAAATCGGCAAGGAGGAGCGCCGCTTGGCAATCCTCGGAGAAGGCAATACCAGCGCCGATCTCGGCGATGGCACATTTCTTGTGAAAGCATCCGGATCCAGCCTCACCACGCTGGACGAAAACGGCCTCACCCGCGTTCGCATGGAAACCGCTCTCGCGGCCCTTGATGATTCCGCGCTCACCGACTCCGGTGTTCGAACAGTTCTGGAGGCCTCCCGCGTTGATCCAGCATCCAAGCTCCCTTCGGTGGAAACCTTCATGCACGCCATCTGCCTCTCGGAAGGCGGCGCGAAGTGGGTCGGCCACTGCCATGCCGAGTCCGTGCTTTCTATCCTGGCATCCACTCATGGCGCGGCTCCTTTCCTTAAACACATTTTCCCCGATGCCATCGTCGTCTGCGGACGCCACCTCGCCGTTGTGCCATACATCGACCCTGGTTTGGAACTCGCCCGCAGTGTTCGCGCCTCCCTGCGCCAGCACATGGCAACCCACGGCGCCGCTCCCAAGGTCATTCTCCTCGAAAACCACGGCCCCGTGGCCCTCGGCGCAAGCGACACCGAGGTTTTCAATATCCTCCTCATGCTCGACAAATGGGCGCGCATTCTTTGCAACACGCTCGCCATGGGCGGTCCGCGATTCCTTCCGGAAACCGTCAGCGACCGCATAGACAATCGCCCCGATGAACACTACCGCCGCGCCCAAATCGCCAAAACCGCCTGAAAAAACTTAAAACTTAAAACCTAAAACTTAAAACTCCACCTATGACCAACCTCCCTAAAATCGGCATCCGTCCGACCATTGATGGCCGCCTCGGCGGCGTTCGCGAATCCCTCGAAAAACAAACCATGGCCATGGCTAAGAACACGGCTGCGCTTCTGAGCTCCAAACTTCGCCACCCGAACGGCGAGGCCGTGGAGTGTGTTATTGCGGATACCTGCATCGGCGGCATCCGCGAAGCAGCCGCGTGCGCAGATAAGTTCCGCCGTGAGAATGTGGGCGTCTCTCTCACCGTCACACCTTGCTGGTGCTACGGCTCCGAGACGATGGATACCGACCCGCTCACACCCAAAGCGGTGTGGGGTTTCAACGGCACAGAGCGCCCCGGCGCGGTCTATCTCGCTGCTGTGCTTGCCGCACACACCCAGAAAGGTCTGCCCGCCTTCGGCATTTATGGCCGCGATGTGCAGGATGCGGGTGACAACACCATTCCCGCCGATGTCGAAGAGAAACTCCTGCGCTTCGCCCGCGCCGGCCTCGCCGCAGCTACCATGCGTGGCCGTGCTTACTTGGCCATGGGTGGCACATCCATGGGCATCGCCGGATCCATCGTGGATCCCTCCCTCTTCGAACAGTGGCTCGGCATGCGCGTCGAGTCGGTGGACATGACCGAGTTCATCCGCCGCATCGAACGCGGCATCTTCGACAAAGCCGAATTCGACAAGGCCATGAAATGGGTCAAAGCCAACTGCAAGGAAGGCAAGGACTGGAATGGCGCAGGAAAAAAACGCTCCCGCAAACAACTCGACTCCGAGTGGGAGACCAGCGTGAAGATGGCACTCATCGCCCGTGACCTCATGGTGGGAAATCCCAAGCTCGCCAAGGCAGGCTTCGGCGAAGAAGCGCAAGGCCACTACGCCATCGCATCAGGCTTCCAAGGCCAGCGCCAGTGGACCGACCACATGCCGAATGGCGACTTCCTCGAGGCTATTTTGAACTCCTCGTTCGACTGGAACGGCCGCCGCGCTCCTTACATTGTCGCAACCGAAAACGACGCCCTCAATGGTGCCGCCATGCTCTTCGGATGGCTGCTCACCAACACCGCGCAAATTTTCGCCGATCTCCGCACCTACTGGAGCCCGGATGCCATCGCCCGCGTGACGGGAACCGATGTTCCTGCGGCAGCTGCGAACGGCCTCCTGCACCTCATCAATTCCGGCCCTGCCGCTCTCGACGGTTGCGGCGAGCAGACCCTCAACGGCGTGCCGACCATGAAGCCATTCTGGGACATCAGTAATGCCGAGATGAACGCCTGCCTCAAAGCCACAAGCTGGCATCCCTCGATCACCGAGTATTTCCCCGGCGGCGGTTGGAGCACACGCTTCGCCACACGCGGCGGCATGCCCTCGACCATCTACCGCCTCAACCTCGTGCAAGGTCTTGGTCCGGTCCTGCAGATCGCCGAGGGCGAAACCGTTTCGCTTCCTGAAAAAACACACCGCATCCTCGAAGAGCGCACCAACCCGACATGGCCGACGACCTGGTTCGTCCCGCGCCTCACAGGTCATGGCGCCTTCCGCGACACCTACACCGTTATGAACAACTGGGGTGCCAACCACTGCGTCATGAGCAACGGCCACATCGGAGCCGATCTCGTATCCCTCGCCAGCATGCTCCGCATCCCGGTTTACATGCACAACCTCGACGGATCCCAAGTCTTCCGCCCCGCCGCATGGACAGCCTTCGGAACAGCGGATGCAGAAGCCGCCGATTTCCGCGCGTGCCAAAACTTCGGCCCGCTCTATCGGTAAGCCTGTAAAATCATTCCAAACGAAAACCAGACGGCAGGAGAGCAACCGCCCTCCTGCCGTCTCATTTTCAAGTCGATCCGGCATGAGGAGGGAAGTTTTAAGAGCCGTCTGCCCCCAACTCGCGCTCAGCGTGCAAGAGAGGAGCACGGTCGTCTCGACCGTGAAAGACACTCGCGTCCGCAACCTCAACGACGATCGAACTCCTCCTCGCGCTTGCACAACAAGAACGCTCAAAGCCTCACTGTGCGCTTTGGTTTTTGAAAAATATCGTGAACCCGTTGGAGGTCTATTGTAGCGATTGTTTTGTCGCTCCGTAGCGCATTCTCTACCCATGGACATCATTTCAAAACGAAAGCACGCCGTCTTGTGGAAGTCCGCCGGTGTCGCGCGGACGAATGGAATGCTCATGTCCTCTTTTCTCAATGCACGGGAGTTCAAGGTTGGCGACCTGCATTTGCGCTGCTCCCAATGCCATCTTGCTACCGGTCTCTACCGCAAGGGCGCTGGATTTGGTTCTCACAAACATGCCGATATCCAAATCGAAATCCCGTTGCTCGGAAGCTTTCAATTCGAGTTCGAGAAAACAAAGACCACCCTGAAGCCCGGCCAAGCCCTTGTCATTCCAGCCCTGCTTCCGCACAGCTGGCGAACTCCCGCCGGCGGATTCATGCTCGGCATCCATGTGAGCGTCACCAACGAACAGGGGGAGGAAACGCCCCTTCCTTTTTGCGTTCAAAAAAAACCGCTCGTTGCACGCTCCGAGGCGATCTCTTTGTTAAGCCGCCAACTGATCGATATTGCTGTATCGGCGAGGAATCTCGGCTTCGCGCAGACACACACCTCCGCGTTGCTTACCGCTCTTGTCACAGGCGTGCTCGATCCCGTCTGCGACTTTCCCCAGGGAATGAACACCGAGGAAAACCTGCAACTTCGAGGCCGCGTGGTCTTCGAACGCGTGCAGTCCTTCATTCAAAACAACCTGACCCACGAGTTGGGCGCCGAGGAGTTGGAGGCCTTGGCTGGTGTCACCTTCCGCCACCTCACTCGTCTTTTTCTTCAACACTGCGGAGAGACCCCGCACCAGCACATCTTGCGCCTCCGGCTCGAACACTCCAAGCGCCTCCTCGTCGAAAACCCCGGCCGATCCATAAAAAGCATCGCCATCGAATCCGGATTCTCCGCCTCCTCGCATCTCACCATGGCCTTCAAGAAAGAGTTCCACATCACCCCGACCGCCTTTGCTCTGGGCGTTGGAAAATAGAGGCGAGGGGAGGAGAGTTTTAAGTTTTAAGCATTAAGTTTTAAGAGGCGTCTGGCACATGCGGATACCGGGTTTTCACCAACCGCGCGTCAGCGCCATCGTTTACTGAGGGTCGGCGCGCCGCCGCTGACCCATCTGTGCGGCAACGCCGCCATTGCATCCAGAAGAAACGCCGACGGCGCGCCGTTTCAAATATCACGCCAGGCTCACGCGTTCCAGCACGCGCCCCCGCAGGCTGAGTTCAAAAAACTCTCGAGCGTTTTGCAAACGCGTTTCCCGTTGATGCGATTACCAGACCTCGGCAGTCGGTGAATCCTCGGTCCGTATGAGTGGGCAGAAGAGTTGTGTTTTCAGTTTCACTTGGTTCGGTGAATTTAAAAATGTGTAATTCTGCACATTATTCAAACGAATAATTGACATAGCATCACGATCTGCCATGAATTCCTGTCATGAAGCGCGATCTTTATCGGGAACTGTGTGAATGGAAATCCGCAGAGCGTCGCAAACCCTTGATACTACGAGGGGCGAGGCAGACGGGTAAAACCCATTTGCTCCGCGAATTTGGGGCAAACGAATACGCCTCTGTCGCGTATTTTAATTTTGAGGAGAACCCAGGCCTGAAAGATTTTTTCCAAGGTAGGCTGAAACCGACCGATCTTATCGAGGCCTTGGGCATTTACCGCAAAGAAGCGATAAAACCGGGGAGCGACTTGATTATTTTTGATGAAATCCAAGCCTGCAACGAGGCGTTGAACTCGCTGAAGTATTTTCAGGAGCAGGCGAATGAATTTCACATCGCCGCGGCGGGTTCCCTGCTTGGGGTCAAGCTCTCGCAACCCATGTCGTTTCCAGTGGGCAAAGTGAATTTTTTGGACCTGAGGCCGATGTCGTTTCCCGAGTTTTTGGATGCCGTGGGCGAGTCGCGCTACCGGAAACTCGTGGAGGAAAAAATAGATGCCGGGCCTTTTGCACAGCCCTTCCACGAGGATCTGGTTGAGTTGTTGAAGCGCTACTATTTTGTGGGAGGAATGCCGGAAGCGGTGGCTTGCTACGCGAGATCTCGCGACCTTTCCGAAGTCCGGGTCATTCAAAAAGAAATCCTGAACGCCTATGTGCTCGATTTTGCCAAGCATGCGCCGACAACCGACATCCCGAAGCTCATGCAGGTGTGGGATTCCATTCCTGCGCAGTTGGCGCGCGAGAACCGGAAATTCCAGTTTACCGCGCTCAAAAAAACCGCGCGGGCCCGGGATTACGAAAATGCCATTCTCTGGCTTGAAAACGCCGGTCTTATATTGAGGTGCTTCCTTGTCACCAAGCCGGGACAGCCCCTCTCGGCCCATGCGGACCGGAGTGCGTTCAAGGTCTATGCCTTGGATATCGGACTCCTTGTAGCGATGGCCAATATTTTGCCCGACATTCTGGTGCGGGGTCATGACCTCTTTCAGGAGTTCAAGGGTGCCTTCATTGAAAATTATGCCGCTCAAACATTGTGCGCGATCGCAAGCGGCGGCCTTTACTACTGGAAAAATGAATCCGCCACGGCCGAGGTCGACTTTCTCTGGCAGTCTGCCCGTGGAGACATCCTGCCGCTCGAGGTCAAAGCCGGCATCAATTCCAAAAGCAAAAGCCTGCGAACCTACGATGAAAAATTCGCCCCCGATCAACTGCTGCGCAGCACTCTGCTGAACTTCCGCAGGGACGGCAAAATCCTCAACCTTCCGCTCTATACCCTGTGGGTTATTGGCACATTGTCGCCTTGGGAGTTGTCCGCAAACACCCCATCACGCCACGAAGGGGAGTTTTAAGTTTTAAGAGCCGTCGGGTCCATGCGGATACCGGGTTTTCACCAACCGCGCGTCAGCGCCGCATCTATGAGCGACACAAATCGACAGAATCATGGATGTCAGAATCATTGATGAGGACCGTGAATGGCACTCTGTAGCGGCTGTCTATGACTGCCGAATCGGAGGACCCTCCCGTCGCTCACAGAGACGCTGCTACAGCACCCGCGCGTTAGCGCCATCGTTTACTGAGGGTAGGGGCGGCGCGCCGCCGCTGACCCATTTGCGCGGCAACGCCGCCATTGCATCAAGCACGAACGCCGCTTGGTGGCTGAAGTTTGGGACGCCAAGGGCCTGGTGATTCCTACCCGGGGATTACGAGACGCCGCGTTTCGGCTGAAAAATGGGTCATGCGAGGACGATGAACCCTCCCAAGTTGCGAAGCGCGCTGCCGCGCGCAAACGCTTGGAGGGTCAACCTCCGGCTTGACCCAAGACTGAACCGCTCCGCTACCACGCCGCGCGTTCCCATCACGCTGCGCCCCAACTTGTCAAAATCGTCACATTCCTTCTTTTGACCCTGCGCGTGAGCCTTCCAACGATCTTCCTCATGTCTCAGCCTGAGAATCCTCTTCACCAACCCCACGACAAGCTGGTCAAATCGACCTTCTCGGACCCCGACAATGCGCGAGCCTTTCTGGAAGGCCATCTCCCGCGCAAACTCGCCCGTCGCATCGATTGGAAGTCGCTGACGCTTGTGAGCGGCAGTTTCATTGACCCTGAATTCGCCGCGAGCTCGAGTGACCTCCTCTTCACTGCGAAAATCGACGGTCTGCCCGCCTTCCTCTACATCCTCTTTGAGCATCAAAATCAGGAAGACCCGCTCATCGGCCTGCGTCTGCTCACCTACATGGTTCGCATCTGGAACGACTATCTTCGCAACAATCTCGGCGCCACGAAACTCCCGCCCATCCTGCCGCTCGTCCTTGCGCAGGACAACAAACCGTGGAAAAGCTCCACCCGCTTCGCCGACTTGATCGACATTCCCGAAGGGGCAGGGGACATCAAAAAACACATCCCCGACTTTGAATTCCAGCTCGTTGAGTTGTTCCGCATGCCGTTTGAGAAAATCCTCGGCACGCCAATGGGCATTCTCACCCTGCGTGCTCTGAAAGCCGAGAAACTCCAAGCTCTTCTGGACGACACGGTCTGGGACGAATCGTTGCTGATCCAGTTGCCATCGGCGTCCTTCGAGATGCTGATGCGCTACATCCTGGACCGAGACCTTGACAAGCCCGCCTTTCGCAGGAGACTAAAAACACTACGCAACCCGAAACT